>NZ_JBOGDD010000099.1:0-4863 GCF_050701675.1 Mycobacterium sp.
ATGAACGTCAGACCCTCGGCCTCGACGATCTTCTCCACGGACTCGCAGGCGGCGGCGGCGTCCCGCGACGACTGCGGAAGGAAAGCGATGCCGGTGGCGTAGCTGCCCGGCTCGGGGAGCTCGAACTCGCCCTGTTCGGCGCAGACCGCCCGCAGGAACTCATCGGGAACCTGCAGCAGGATCCCGGCGCCGTCGCCGGTGTTCGGCTCGGCACCCTGCGCGCCGCGGTGCTCCATGTTCAGCAGCGCCGTGATGGCCTTGTCGACGATGTCGCGGCTCTTGCGGCCGTGCATGTCCGCGACCATCGCGACACCGCAGGAGTCGTGCTCATAGGCCGGGTTGTAGAGCCCCTGCCGCAGTCCCTGGTCGCTGGGCGCCATTCCCACCTGCCCCTTCACACCTGCATGGAAAGCCAACTGTTGGCAGCCGTCATCGACGGCCGTCGCCGGCCGGGCGGGGGGTGCGTCTGCGTGCAGCACTGAACGACGGGACTGCCCACTCGCCACGAATGGAGAAACGATATGACAAACCCCGCCTGACATGCCAACTTAGTCATACCTAACCAGGCGCCCCCGAGCCGTGGCCGAGGATGGCGCCGAGACGCCGAGCTTCGACCCGAGATCCGTTGCCGTGCTTGATGAATGGACGATGGCGCCCAGACCGAATCTCCGGACTCCGAATTAACACTTCCGCCATGATCCCCCAACGAACTTTGCCATGGAGACAGATAATCGGCTCTTGGTGCGACGATGGCGTTCGAGAAATTTGCTGCAAAGCTGATCGGATTCTTAGACACGACGGTCGGCGACCACTTCGACGCTGACGGCGGGGCTGAGGTCCAGCCGCCGCAGCAGTTGCGCGTTGAGCGCCACCACGACCGTTGACAACGACATCAAGATCGCGCCCACCGACATCGGCATCACGAACCCGATCGGCGCCAGCACCCCCGCTGCCAGCGGCACGGCGATCAGGTTGTATCCCGCTGCCCACCAAAGGTTTTGCTCCATCTTGCGATAAGCGGCACGAGACAACCGAATGACCGACAACACCGAGCGCGGGTCCGAGCTGGCCAGGATCACACCGGCCGAGGCGATGGCCACGTCGGTACCGGCGCCGATCGCGATGCCGACGTCGGCGAGGGCCAAGGCCGGCGCGTCGTTGACTCCGTCGCCAACCATCGCGACCACGAGACCTTCGTCTCGTAGCTCCGCGACCTTCGCGGACTTGTCCCGTGGACGCACGCCCGCGAAGAATCTGGCGATCCCGAGCTCGCGTGCGACCGATCTGGCGACGGGCTCCGCGTCACCGGTGATCATGACGACCTCGATGCCCATTGCCTGCAGCGCCTCGACGGCCGGTCGGGACTCGTCGCGAATCTCGTCGGCCAGCGCCAGCGCGCCCACCACGGCCCCGTCGACGAGGACGTGCAACACGGTCGCGCCATCCGCGCGCCACCGTTCCGTTGCGGGCAGCTCGCCCTGACCTGCTTCTTCGAGCAACGCGGGTCCACCGACCCGGATCTGGTGTCCCTCCACGACCGCGGCCACCCCGACCGCGGGGGTCGAGCTGAACTGGCTCGCACCCGGCACCGCCAGCCCGCGCCTGGCCGCCTCGCCGACGATGGCTCGCGCCAGGGGATGTTCGGAGTCCGACTCGGCCGCGGCAGCCAGCGCCAGGACTCGGTCTGCCCGACCGTCCACGGAGGCCATCTCGGTGACCGCGGGCTCGCCCTTGGTCAGGGTTCCCGTCTTGTCGAACAGCACTGCATCGACGTTTCGCATGCTCTCCAGCGCGAGCCGGTCCTTGACCAGGACCCCGCCGAGGGCGGCCCGCTCGGTCGCGATGGACACCACGAGCGGGATGGCCAGGCCGAGCGCGTGCGGGCAGGCGATGACGAGCACTGTGATGGTCCGGACGACGGCGTCCTGCGGACTGCCCACGAATGACCACACCACCGCCGTGATGACCGCCGAGCCGAGCGCGAACCAGAACAGCCAGGCGGCGGCGCGGTCGGCAAGCCGCTGGGCACGGGATGTCGAGTTCTGTGCCTCGCTGACCAACCGCTGGATTCCCGCCAACGCCGTGTCCGCGCCGACGGCGCTGACCTCGATCCTGATCCCAGAGTCGGTGGCCACGGTCCCTGCGACGACCGTGTCGCCCACTCCGCGCCGGACAGGGCGGGATTCTCCGGTCACCATCGACTCGTCGATCTCCGCCGTGCCCGCGACGATCCGGCCGTCGGCGGGAATGCTGCCGCCGGGCCGCACGACGGCCACGTCTCCCACCCCGAGTTCGGCCGGTCTCACGGTGGTGATCACCTCACCGTCAGGTCCGTCCTGCACGCGCTCGGCTTCGTCGGGCAGCAGTGCCGCCAGGGAGTCCAGCGCCGACGTGGCCTGGGCAAGTGAACGCATCTCGATCCAGTGGCCGAGCAGCATGATCACGATGAGCAGCGCCAGCTCCCACCAGAAGTCGAGTTCGTGGTGCAGCAGGCCCAGTGTCGCACCCCAGGAAGATACGAACGCGACGGTGATCGCCAGACCGATCAACAGCATCATTCCTGGTGCTCGCGAGCGTATTTCGCTGATCGCGCCGGTCAGGAACGGGCGGCCGCCCCATGCGTACATCACCGTGCCGAGCAACGGCGATATCCACCGAACACCGGGGAGGTCGGGCACCGGGTACCCGAGGATCATCGCGAACATCCCGGAAAGGGCCACCGTCGGGATCGCCAGCGCGGACATGATCCAGAACATGCGGCGGAACTGGGCGACGTGACCGGCGTGCCCAACGTGTTCCGCATGGTCCTGGTGCATGATCACGGCATCATGATATACCCCCTGGGGGTATATATCCATCGGTGAGACCTCAGGCTGAACCGCAATGCCCCACCATCCGCTCAATACCCCAATCGGCAGATTCCGCATCGAGACCCTCGAGGAGGGCGCCGACGGCTGCGTGGCCGCGATGCCGCTGGCCGGCCTCGTCAGCCCCGTCACCGGTCTTCCCAGCCTCTCTCCGCTCGCCGTCCTGGTCGACCACGTCGGCGGACTCATCAACCACCACCGCCGTGGAACCCGCGAGTGGACGGTGTCCAGCGAGCTCACCCTCGACCTGACGCCCGATGCGGCGGCGGTGGTGTCCTCCGGTGGCGACGCGCTGGTGTGCGCCACCTCCCGGCCGCTGGGCACCAAGGGCGCCACCGCGATCAGCGAGTGTCACCTCCGCATGGGCGACGTCGTCATCGGCAGCGGGGCCGTGCGCTCCTTCTACGTCGAAGCTCCCGCCGAGTACTCCGAATCCCCCATCGACGAAGGCTCCATGGAGGCCAAGTTCGGGCTGGCTGCCATGATGGCCGTTGGCACGCCACGGGTCGACGGCGACGCTGTCGTCCTTCCCCAGCGCT
The DNA here is from genome assembly GCF_050701675.1 of Mycobacterium sp. Taxonomy (GTDB): domain Bacteria; phylum Actinomycetota; class Actinomycetes; order Mycobacteriales; family Mycobacteriaceae; genus Mycobacterium. The sequence goes on from NZ_JBOGDD010000099.1 coordinate 3,407, forward strand.
GCGATCAGGTACTCAACAACAGCATTGGTGTCGTGCACGGCGGAATCGCCTCTGCCGGGCTGGAAGTCGTGGCCGCCGCGGCGGTCAACCACGGCAGGGCCGATGACCCATTGAGCACGGCCTCGCTCCGGGTGAACTTCCTGCGCCAGTTCTTTGCCGGTGACGAATCACGCTATGTGGGAACCGCATTGCGGGTCGGACGCCGCAGCGGTGTGGCTGAGGCACGAGCCATCGGCACTGACGGCAAGCCCGCCATCATCGCCAGGGTCACTGCCTACCGATAGGCGGTCGGTCTCCATCTGGACAAGATTCGGCAACGAAGCTCCCGAAACCATTTGAACGCGTGCGACCCTCAGATCACTGGCGCTCGCCGACGCGCGCCGAGGGAGGCTAGTCCCATGACCGCACCTACGATGATGCACCGACTCGCAGCCGAATTCATCGGAACCTTCTGGCTGGTACTCGGTGGTTGCGGTAGCGCGGTCTTCGCCGCGAAGTTCCCCTCCGACGGCACCGCGCTTGGGATCGGATTCCTCGGTGTGGCACTGGCATTCGGCCTGACCGTGCTGACGGGCGTCTACGCGTTCGGCACCATCTCCGGCGGGCACTTCAATCCCGCGGTGACCTTGGGCGCGGCGATCGCCCGACGGGTCGAATGGAAGGCGCTGCCCGCCTACTGGATCACCCAGGTTATCGGCGGTGTCGTCGCCGGCCTGGTGATCTACGTGATCGCGAAGGGCAAGGACGGCTGGTCGGCAGAAGGCAACATGGCCGCCAACGGATTCGGCGATCACTCCCCCGGCGGCTATTCGTTGGTGTCCGTCTTTATCGCGGAGATCGTGCTGACCGCAGTGTTCCTTCTCGTCATTCTCGGGTCGACAGACGATCGGGCACCAAAGGGCTTCGCGGGCTTGGCGATCGGGCTGACGCTCACGCTCATCCACCTCATCTCGATCCCCATCTCGAACACGTCCGTCAACCCCGCACGGTCGACGGCGGTGGCGTTCTTCAACGGCAACGGCGCGCCGGCACAACTGTGGCTGTTCTGGCTGGCCCCACTGGTCGGGGCGGCAATCGCGGGCGCTGCCTACCCAATCCTGTTCGGCCGCACCGAGGAACTCGCCGACCGTCCGGTCCGAGACGACGCACTGGAGGAGGTGAACTGACCGAAGCGCAGTCGGGCCCGCGTCCCAACGGGATGCGGGCCCGATTTCGGTTGGCTACTTGGCGGGAGCCTTCTTCTTCGTCGTGCGTGCTGCCTGCTTCTCGGTGGTCGCGCCCTCGTTGGAAAGGTTTCCACCCGCACTCTCCAGGTGGGCACGGACGAACCACTGGAACTTCTCCAGCTCCGCGGCGTGCCCGATGAGCATGTCCTGCGAGACGGGATCGAGGTCCTCGAGGGTGTGGATGGCCTTGCGGGTGTCTTCGTTGACCCCGGTGTAGACCAGGTCCAGCGC
>NZ_JBOGDD010000100.1:0-4485 GCF_050701675.1 Mycobacterium sp.
ATGGTGGCCGGGGCGTCCAACTGATGGCCTGCAAGGGGGCTGCGTCCCGGGTCGGCGCGCAGCCGGCGCAACAGGCTGCCGATCGTTGACCGCTCCCTGGTCAGGCCCCGCTCCCGGCGCCGCGCATCGCCACCGTGCTGGACCGCAATATCTCGCCCAGTTCGGCGGGCAGGTAACCCTGCGCGGCCAGCCGCGGCATGACTCCGCCCTCGGCGATGATGTCGAGGATCAGGTCGGGTAGCCGCGGTACCCAGCCAGACTTTTCGGCGGTGTCGTTGCGCCAGGTGGCGTCGGACAGGTTGAAGGTCCCCGTGTCGCCATCGGTGAACAGCGACGTCGCGTCGGGCAACGTCATGGCGGGCAGGCCGGCGTTGACCGCATTGCGGAAGAACAGCGAGTTGAACTCCTCGGCCACCAGGCCGGCGACGCCGAGTTCGGTGAACAGTGCCGCGACGGGCCGCGACGACCCGACGCCGAAGTTGCGCCCCGCCACCACGATGTCGCCCGGCGTGACCTGGTCGGTCCAGCCGGGACGGACCTCGTAGAAGACGTGCTTGGCCGCCTCGGGCGGATCCATCTTCATGGCGAACGCGGGGTACATGGCGTCGGTGTTGAGGTCGTCGCCGAATACCCAGACCTTGCCGGTGATCTTGAGTGTCATGCGGTCACGCTCCTTGCGTCGGTGATGTAGCCGGCGATCGCCGATGCCGCGACGGTGGCGGGGGAGGCCATGAAGATCTCGGCCTCGGTACTGCCCATCCGCCCGGTGAAGTTGCGCGTGCTCGAGGTGACGCACACTTCGCCGGGTCCAACGACGCCCATGTGATAGCCGAAGCAGGCGCCGCAGGTGGAGTTGGTCACGACGCCCCCGGCGTCCGCAATGGCCTGCAGGTAGCCCAAGCGCATCGCCTCTCGGTACACGGCCTGGGAGGCGGGTGTGACGAGCAGCCGGACGCCGGGGGCAACGGACTTGCCGCGCAACACGTTCGCTGCAATCTCCAAGTCCTCGAGTTGCCCGTTGGCGCACGATCCGATGAACGCCTGATCGACCTTCTGCCTGCCCAGCTCCGACACGGGCACCCCGTTGTGGCTGACAGTGCCGGGCTTGGCGACGTAGGGCTCGAGCGCGGCCAGATCGACGCGTCGGACGTCGTGGTAGTTCGCGTCGGGATCCGGTGTCGCGGAGCGATATCCGGTCACGCTGCGCTCGTCGAGGAACGATGTCAGCAGGTCGTCGGGCTCGAATGTGCTGAAGTCGGCGGACACTTCGGCGCCCTGGGTGGCGATGGTGCGCCGGTCGTGCATCGGCACGCTGGCCAGTCCGGGTCCGCCGTACTCCAGGTTCAGGTTGGCGGCATCGCCGTACGTGTTCGCGATGTGCAGGAAGACGTCCTTGCCGCTCACCGCCTCCGGCAGGGTGCCCTGGAGTTCGTAGCGGATGGTCGGCGCGATCTGAAACCAGGTGCTTCCGGTGCACATGATCGAATAGACCTCGGCCGGGCCGAGGCCACGTGCCGCGGTGTTGAACGCGCCTCCGGCGCAGGTGTGAGAATCGGTGCAGGCCAGTACTTCTCCGGGCCGGGCCAGCCCGTTCTCGGCGATGACCTGGTGACAGATGCCGTGCCTGCCGACATCGTAGAAGCGTTCGATACCGAAGTCGGCGGCGAACTTGCGGGCTCGCGGGCCGCCGGCGGCATCCTTGAGGGTCGGGGCGGGGACCGCGTGGTCCATCACGATGGCCAGTTTGTCCGGGTCGTGGATCTTGAGGGGTTCCATCCACATCGTGGCGAATTGCAGGTCGATCAGCACCGTCATGTCGACGTCGACGACGACGGTGTCACCGGTGCCGACCGCCGCGAGGCCGGCCTTGCGGGCGAAGATCTTCTCGATGACAGTCATGCCCATGACTTGTCCTCCGTGGCTGCGAGTTTGGTGTCGAGTGCGAACCACTCGGCCATGCCGACCAGGTTGAAGAAGTCGGCGGGTTTGGTGGGCGCGAAGTCGGCGGCGTTCGTACCGTTGAGCGCGCAGAGACCTTCGAGCATCGCCGCCGTCGCCCTGGCGAGGGGGTCACTCGGGTGGATGGCGATGGCATAACCCAACTCCTGGAGCCGCGACGCCGATTCGATCGGCGTCATGCCGCCCAGTACCAGGTTGATCAGCAAGGGGGCGTCGACCTCTCGGGCGATGCGCTCGATCTCATCGGTGCCCTGCGGTGCCTCAATGAAGATGATGTCCGCGCCCGCGGCGGCGTAGCGGTTGGCCCGCTCGATGGCGACGTCCAGTCCGAAGGAGGCCCGCGCGTCGGTGCGCGCGACGACCAGCAGGTTGTCGTCGGATCTGGCGTCAAGGGCGGCGGCCAGAGTCTGCTCGAACACCGCGGCGTCGACGACCTGCTTGTCGGGCAGATGTCCGCAGCGCTTCGGAAAGGCCTGGTCCTCCAGCTGAATCGCGGCTACGCCGGCAGCCTCGTATTGACGCACGGTGCGCACCACGTTGATCGGTGCGCCGTAGCCAGTGTCGGCGTCGGCGATCAGCGGAACGTCGCCGAGTGCATCGCTGAGAACGCGGGCACGCTCGGCCATCTCACTGCCCGTGACCAGTCCGATGTCGGGTAGGCCGAAGCCGGACGCTGCAACGCCCGCCCCGGTCAGGTAGCCGGCGGCGTGCCCGGTGCGCTTGGTCAGTTGCGCGGAGATGCCGTCGAAGACACCGGGCGCGACGATCAGCTCGCCGCGGTCGAGCAGTTCACGCAGCGCTCGCCGCGCGGAAGTGGTTGGCATGTCGAGTCTCTCCTCAGTCCAGGGCGCCGGCGACGGGGTCCGCCAGCAGGTCGATGAGATCGCCGACGTCGTCGAGGTCGGTCAGGCCGATTACCGCCCGTTCGATCGCCGCGGCGCGGGAGCGGGTGGTGACCCGGTCGGCAAGGCCGTGGAACTTGGCGACCAGCTCATCGTTGGTGACCGGGTCGTTGGGCGCGCCGTGTGGTTGGTCGACGCGGGAGTGGTGCACGGTCCCGTCGGCCATCGTGACCGCGACGTCGGTGCGGAAGCGCTCGGTGATGGGCGCATCGGTCAACGACTCGTCGAGGTGCACCTTGGTCGAGTCGAGGAGCCTCCAGACGTCGTCGGAGTCCAGTCGCTGCGGGGTGAACTGTTCGGGCAGGACGTTGCCGTCGAGGAGTGCAGCCGCCGTCGCATAGCCGATGTTCATCTGGGCCCCGATCGACGTCAGCGGTCGTTCGGGTTGCCACCACCCGTGCTTGTAGACGGTCTCGCCCACGGTGATGTCGACCCGTGAAATCTGCTCGGGGACAATCGAAGAACGGAGGCGACGCGCCGCGTCGATGGCTCCGTGCAGCCCGCCCATCGCGGCGTAGGACTTAACCATGATGATCGAGGTCTCCCAACGCTCGCCGAGCTGCCCGGTCAGCGGTGCGGCGTCGGGATCGTGTCCCTCTCCGAAGACGCTGAGGAATCCGCCGTACTCGCGTTCGAAGACCCGCTTGATGCCGATGTATCCGGCGGCCGCGAGGCCCGCGGCGTAGAAGCCGTTTCGGGCCGCGAAGCCGTGGTGCATCCGCTTGCTCATCGCCTCGTACTGGGCGGCCATCAGCCCGGCCGACTGGGTGCCCGCGAGGCCTAGCGCATCTTCCAGTTGGGATGGCGCCAGGCCGCGCAGCTTCCCGGATGCCATTGCGGCACTGTGCGTACCGAACACCGGTCCGGAGTGCCAGCCTCGGTCCAGCATCTGCGCGCCGTGCAGCGTGTAGCCGACCCGTGGGCCCACCTCGAAGCCGGCGATGGCCGCGAGCAGGAAGTCGGCGCCGCTGGTGGGCGCCTGGCGAATCGACGCCGTCGACAGCAACGCAGGGATCAGCAGCGAGCAACTGTGAAGCGGAGCCAGCGGATGGAAGTCGTCGAGTTCGAACCCCTGGATGAACGTGCCGTTGAGCACCGCTGCCGCTGGTGCGCTACTCCGCAGGCCGGTGCCGATGACGATCGCGTCGCCGGCGCCCTCCATGGCGAGAACGGCGTCCGTCGCGGTGCGTGACCATGGCAGACCAGCCCCGATGAGGGCGCATCCGACGCCGTCGAGCAGAAGGTACGCGGCCCGTTCGAGCACCTGCGGCGGAACGTCCGCCGAGCCGAGTCCTGCGACCCAGTGCGCGAGCAACCCCGTGGGCCCGTGCGGATCAGTGGCGTCGGCGCCGCGTCCCATCTGCAATCTCCTCCTGTTGTTATATTCATATAACAACATCTCGATGAATGACGCAACGGGAGACGGCGGGTCTGTGAACCAGTGGTGTGAAAAGCTCTCAGCTGTGCAGGAAGGTCCGAACGCCGCCGCGCTGGTCAACACCGCTGCGGGCGTGTCGCTGCACCGTCAGCTCTTCCTGGTCCTCCATGACGAGATCGGCCGTGGAGCACTCACCGCGGGTGACGCGCTTCCGACCGAGCAGTCGCTGTGTGATCAGTTCGGGGT
>NZ_JBOGDD010000101.1:0-9714 GCF_050701675.1 Mycobacterium sp.
CCCCCTGATCGACGTAGCTCTGAATCACCGCGCCGAACGTCGTCAGCGTGGACCGGACGGTCTGGATCATGGTTGGCAAGCCGACCAGCGCCGCCTTAAGAGTCGCCGGGCAGTGGCCGACGCCGGAGGCCCAAGTCGAACGGTTGATCGTCGCGTTCCAAGCGGCCGCCGACGACGAGTCGCGCTCCGAGGAGGAACGGAGCCGTGCCAAGCAGGTCGGGCTCTGGCTGGCCGGTGCGCTGTCGCAGGTCGCAATCGGGGCGCTGGGCGGGGCTGGCGGCAACATGCTCACCGGCTGACGCACAGGCCGTGCGGGTGTCGTGCGAACGTGTCGGCCACATGCCCGATCATGGGCGCATGACCTTGAGGCTGACCGCCCAGAACTCCCGCGCCTACTGGCGGGCACTGATGGCCAATGTGGTGGCGCTGATAGACGACGCGCACGTGCTGCTGAACAACGACTCGCCCGGACGTGCCCGGTCGCTGCTGATCCTCGCTCAGGAGGAACTCGCCCGCGCCACCGTTCTCTACGACACCGCCGTGCACGCGTGGGAGGGCAACGCCGCGAGCGTCGAGCTACCGCCGCAGCTCGATCCTGCCCGGCCGGGCCGAACCAAACCCCACCTCACGGTGTCCAAGAACCACCACGAAAAGATTGCCGAGGCCGAGGCGTACGGACATGACCTCAAGCCGTTCTGGGGCGACTACAGTGACTGGGCCGAACCAGCGCTAGGCCCGGTCAGCCGTGACCCCGCCGACGTGGACCAGGAGAAGCAGGCGGGGTTCTACGTTGCCGCCGCACCGTCGACTGGAGGCCGGTTCGGGTCACCCTTGGACGTCGATGGCGAACCCGTCGCGGTAGAGCTGGTGCGCGTCGCCGGAGTCGCGGAGATGGCCCTGATCTCCGACCACACCCGAATGCAGGCGCTGGGCACGGCGGGCAGCGCCGACAGCGTGCAAGACCTGCACTGGTTGGTTCTGCCGTACGCACACCCTGACCTGTGGGCCGACTTCGCAGGCGGGGCCGAGCAAGGCGAGTAATTGTGCGCCGCGTGGCTCGAATGCGTGTTCGCCAGGTTGCCGCCAAGTTGCCAAGACGCGCACATACGGCGATGCACAGCGGACTACGCAGTTGACACCGTCGGTGCACCTACCTGCACGTATGTGACGCACTCGAACACAGGTGCACTTTCTCCGGTCCCTTTACACACCAGCGGTCGTGGGTTCGATCCCCTCCGCGCCCACCAAGGTCTTTCAAGGTCAAAGCCTTGACCGAGTTTACCGATGACCCCGGCGAAACCCCCGTTCGTGCTAGCTGGTGATGCCTCCAAGGTGATGAGGGGTGTCTGTTCACGCCGATGCCGCCGATGCCGCCGGTGCAGCACGTCGCCTCGAGCCACGGTGCGGCCTTGATTTGCCAGAATGGCGTCGTGAGTGACGCCGTTGGATCGCATCCGCAATATGACGTGTTCGCCGACGAGTTCCTCGATCACGCGCGCAACAATCTGTTCAACGCTCACTACGATCGGCCAGCTTGTCTTTCGCTGTTGGGGGATGTCGCGGGGTTGACGGTGCTGGACGCGGCCTGTGGTCCTGGGCTGTACGCCGAGGAGCTGACCGCACGCGGCGCCGCGGTGATTGGCTTTGACCAGAGTCCACGCATGGCTGAGCTGTCCGCACAAAGAGTTCCCTCAGGACGGTTCTGCGTTCACGACCTCGCCGATCCTCTCGACTGGCTGCCCGATTATTCCGTAGACCTGGTGTTGTTCGCACTGGCATTGGAGTACGTCGACGACAGGATCCGCGCGCTGGCGGAGCTTCGGCGGGTGCTCCGTCCCGGAGGCGCGCTTGTTCTCTCGAGACAGCATCCCGCCGGTGACTGGCTCCGTCATGGCGGAAGTTACTTCGACGTGCGTGTGATCGAGGAAGTCTGGAGTCGTGGCTGGCGGGTTCGGTATTGGCTAGCTCCACTCGAACAGACCTGCGAGGAACTGTTCGAAGCCGGCTTCCTGATCGAGCGGCTCCAGGAACCGCGACCGACTGCCGAGGCGGCCGAAATCAACTCCGACGACTACGAGCGGCTGACACGCGAACCGACCGGATTCCTCGCCATCAGAGCGGTGCCCGATCCGCGACGCCACGCAGGCCAATAAACGCTCCACGGGCAGGGCGGCCGGCGGCTGCCTGTGAGTGCGCCGCGAGATCTGCACCGTGTTCGATGTCAGTTCGACGTCGGAGCGCGCGTGAACTGTGAGTGAGTTCGCAGAGGGCTGCGTCTTGGGCGAGTAGCTCAGCTTCGAGTTCACGGATCCGGCGGTGGGCCTTGATGAGTTGGTCGTTCAGTGCGACGAAAGTGGGAGACGTAGGAGACATGGGCCTTCCTCTCAACCGATTGTGGGCGTTCTCGCCCGGTTCGGTGCTGATCATTTTGAGGTGATGTCCCAATCGTTTGAAGGGATGGTCACCGGTCTGGTCGACCTTTCAGGGCTTGTTCGTCGGGCGCCCGTCGCCCTGGCCGACCAGACTGTCGAGGTCCTGTTGCCATCCGGTGGAGCGGACACGGTTACAAGCTGCCCGGGTGAGGGCGAACAGGGACGTCGCCGCGGCAGCGAAGCCCACCCAGATCACGAGTGCGACCGTCACCGCCTCCATTGCGGCGCGGGTGGTCGGGGTTGGTGCCGGGACCTGCGCCCCGTTGTCGTCGACCCAAATCTCAACGGGGTCGCCAGCTTCAACGGTCGATGGTGCCTTGACCGCGCCGGTGTGCTCAGTGCCGGCGGCCGACCATCGGGCCTGCACCATGATTACCGTGGTGCCCAAGACTTGTTGGGAGGCAGGGACGTCGGTGACCGTCGCGGTCACGGTGTCGCGGGTAGGGGCCAGCTCGGCGTAGGTATCGCGGCGGGAGTCATAAACCTCGGTACCGATCGCCGCGGCGATCGGCGCGGCAAGGAGCGTTACCACGACAGTCAGCACCGAGACCAGTGCCTCGACCCGATCGGTGGTGCGGACCAGTGGATCGCGGCCCAACAGGCGCAGCAGACTGGGCCACCGGGGCAGGCGCACGGTATAGGTGTCCATGTCGGCTTCGTTAGCCCGCGAGTGCGCAGTCCCGGGTTGATTGGGTGGACCGTGGTGTGTCATCGAAATCCCCTCTCGACGAGTCGGTTTCGGGATCTGGCGGCGGAAGGTACAGGGCGGTCGGCCGCCGCGATTCGCCCGGCAGTGCTCCGATCAGCCGCGGTGACATCGATCCGCTCGGTGCCGACCATCACCCACCTCCGCAGCTCGATCATCGGTTGTCTCCATGATGGTGTGGATCACCGCCGCGGCGTTTGCCAAAGACAGACAACGACGTCGCCGCACTTTGTCGCATTCCGACAGAGCGCTTTGTCAGTCGTTGTCGATAGCCGCAAGTTCGATCGTCATGGCCAGCCGTTTTCTTGGCCCCGTCGGGGCAGAAGACGATCCTCTTCGTCCGTGGCTTGAGGCAGCACGGCGGTTCGCTGGAATCCGGTCAGGGTTGTCCGACTCGAGGGGTGTTGCTCTCGGGTGTCCGCCAGGTCGAGAGAGGTGTGGCTACGGAGACCTATCAGCACTCTTGGATGTCGGTTCGGCTGTGCCTGACTAGTGTGTGCTGGCGGCCGGCCGCACGATGATCTCGTTGACGTCCACCTCGGGGGGCTGCGCGATGGCGAAGGCGATGGCGTCGGCGATCGCCGAGGCGGGAATGGCAAGGGCCCGATATTGGCGCATGGCGTCGCGGGCCTGTGCATCTGAGATCGAGTCGGCGAGTTCTGATTCGGTGACTCCCGGGGAGATGACGCTGACCCTGATGCCGCCGGATTGTTCTTTGCGCAGCCCCGCCGAAATGGCCCAGACCGCAAACTTCGTGGCGCAGTACACGGCCGCGGTGGGTTCCACCTCGTGGGCGCCGATGGAGGCCACATTGACGATGTGTCCGCTTCCTTGACTCCGCATCACGGGAAGGGCGGCGCTGATGCCGTGGAGCGCACCGCGGATGTTCACGTCGATCATCCGGTTCCATTCGTCGACCTTGTCTTCCGCAAGGGCCGACAGCGGCATGACGCCGGCGTTGTTGATCATGACGTCCAATCCGCCGTAGGTGTTGGTGGCGTCGGCGACGAATTGTTGGACGTTAGCCGCATCGGTGACGTCCAGACGGCGAAACGACGCGGTCCCGCCGTCGGCCTCGATTCGCCCGACCAAGGCTTCGAGCCGTTCGGTGCGTCGGGCGCCGAGGAGGAGCCGGTGACCGTCGCCGGCGAGGCGCAGCGCGGCGGCTTCGCCGATCCCACTGCTTGCGCCCACGATCAGGACTGTCTTCGGTTTGGTGTTCATGGGGGTGTTCCTTTCGCTAGACGGCTTGTTGGGTGGGCAGGATGGTGATTTCGGTGAGGTTGACGTGGCGGGGCACCGAGGCGATGAATGCGACGGTTTCGGCGACGTCGGCCGCGGTGAGCACGTCGATGTCGTTGATGAGGTCTGCCATCAACCGGGTGGCGTCGGGGTCGGTGACGTGATCCGGCAGTTCGGTGTCCACCATCCCCGGCTCGATCGTCGAGACCCGCACCATCTTTCGGCCGAGTTCGACACGCAGCAGCCTCGTCAACTGGCTGATGTAGGCCTTGGTCCCGGAATACACGGAGAACTTCTCCAGTACCCGGGTGGCCGCGATCGAGGAGGTGGTGATGAGGTCGGCAGGTTTGCCGTCCGCGGCGGAACCGATGAGCTGCGGGACGAACGCACCGATGACGTTCATCACGCCGGTGATGTTGAGATCGATCTGCCGCTGCCAGTCGTCGAACCTGACGTCGTCGATCGGTGAAACCAGTTGAACACCAGCGTTGTTGAAGACCAAGTCGGCCGGCCCGAGCTGATCGGCAACCTGCCGCGCGGCCGCGTTGACGGCCGACCGGTCGGTGACGTCGAGCGGTAGGGCAAGCGCGGTGCCACCGGCAGCGATGATGCGCACCGCCAGAGCGTCGAGCTTGTCGGAGCGGCGTGCCGCGACGGCGACTTTGGCGCCGAGGGCGGCCAACCGGAACGCGGTGGCCTCACCGATACCGCTGGAGGCACCCGTGACGATGGCGACGCGGCCTGCCAGCGGGGTCGTGGTGATGACTGTGGACATGTGGGTCGTTCCCTTCGAGAGCGGTTGATGTGTGCATCCGAGACAACAGCTCCGAACGGCGTTATTGCAGGGTCAAGCTGGCCCGACCTATCGGGGGACAAGATGGGCCACCTTAAGCACCGACGGCGAGGCCGCGGCACGGCAGACTGTCTGACATGAGTGAACGGAAGCCAACTGAGCTGGCCGAATTCCTCAGCGTGCGGCGTGCCCGACTCACCCCGCAGGACGCGGGACTGGAAGGGCAGGCCTCGCGTCGCCGCGTGCCGGGTCTGCGGCGCGAGGAGTTGGCGAGGCTGGCCGGGGTCAGTGTTGACTACTACACACGACTGGAGCAGGGCCGCAGCCGCAGCGCGTCTGCCGATGTGCTCGACGCGTTGGGCGCCGCGCTGCAACTCAACGACGCCGAGCTTCAACATTTGCACCTGCTGGCCAAGCCGCAACCTGCGCAACGCAAACGGCGGTCCCGGCCGCAGACGGTGGATCTGGCGACGCTGCGACTGCTGGAGGTCTTCGACCAGGTATGGTCGCCGGCGTTCGTGCTGGGCCGGCGCCTCGATGTGCTCGCGCACAACCGGTTGGCGGGCGCGCTGATCACCGAGTTCCGTGAACTGCCTGCCCCGCTGCGCAACCAGGCACGGTTTGTCTTCTTCGATCCGCACGCGCGTGAGCTCTATGCGGACTGGAACGAGGTGGCCGCTGACACCGTGGCGATGCTGCGTCTGGACGCGGGTCGCTACCCCGATGACGAGAAGCTCTCGGCACTGGTCGGCGAGTTGTCCATCCGGTCGGTCGAATTCCGGTCCTGGTGGTCCAAGCACAACGTGGAGCGCCGGACCACGGGAACCAAGGCCTACCACCATCCACTGGTCGGCGATCTCACCGTCAACTACCAGGCGCTCAACCCGTCTGGCGACCCGGATCAGGTGCTCATCGTCTACACCACCGAATCCGGGTCGGCCGACGAGACGGCGCTGCGGCTGCTGGCCAATTGGCACGAGGGTGAACGGCGCCACTCGACGATCAAAACCTGACGCCGACTCCAATTGAGGCGGAGCGGCGGAGAGTCTGTGCGGTGCCGTTGTTCATGGGACCTTCTGTAAGCGGTGAGCCGAAACGGCCAGCACCGCCAGTGCGGCAAACCGCCTCTTGTGGTGGGAACTGCAGCCCCGCCTGGATCACCGTCGGGCAGCAGCAAACATGGCCGCTGAGCGGGATTGGAAGGGGACACAGCGGTGTGCGATATCGCGGCGGTGGGGGCAAACCCGCCGCCAATCGTGTCGCACAGCCAAAGAATCCGGGTTTCGCTGGTCAGGACACCGCCGAGTGGGAGGATAGAGAAGGAGGGACAGATGCGGTATCTCGCGTTGGCGGCCGACTACGACGGCACTCTGGTGGGGTCAGGGGCGCTGAGCGCGGAGGTCGAAGAGGCGTTGGAACGGCTTCGATCGTCGGGGCGTCGGGTGGTGCTGGTAACCGGCAGGACGTTCGAGGAGCTCGAAGCCGCGTGCGCCAGCATGGCGCTTTTCGACTGCGTCGTGCTGGAGAACGGGGCCGTTCTGTACTCGCCGTCGACGCGTCAGACGACCGTGCTGTGCCCGCCCCGCTCGCCGGAGTTGGCGCGCGAGCGCGCGCGACGTGGGGTTGAACCGATCATCACGGGCCAAGCGATCGTGGCGACCAGACGGCCACACGAGATTGCGGTCCTCGAGACGATCCGCGACCTGGGCCTGGAGCTCCAGATCATCTTCAATGGCGGCGCGGTCATGGTGCTGCCCTCCGGCGTGAACAAGGGCAGCGGTCTGCAGGCGGCCCTGCGCGAGATTGGGCTCTCCACGCACGAGATCGTCGGCGTGGGCAACGCGGAGAACGACCATTCGTTCCTTGAGATCTGCGAATGCTCGGTCGCGGTGGACAACGCCGTTGCCGCCCTCAAGGCGAAGGTCGACTTCTGCACGCGCGGCTCCGACGGCAGCGGCGTGGCGGAGCTGATAGAGGAGCTGATCACCACAGACTTGTCAGGGCGCACCCCGGGAGGCACCGGAGACCTCGTCGAGCTGGCAGTGCGGCGCGACGGCACCCCGGTGACGTTCCCGCCCTACTCCTGCAACATCCTCGTCTCCGGACCGTCGGGCACAGGCAAGTCCACCTTCGCGACGGGGCTCATCGAGCGACTGATCGACCGCAGCTACCAGCTGTGCATCATCGATCCCGAGGGTGACTACAGCACGCTGGACGAGATCGTCACCGTGGGCAGTCGGGTGCGCGCGCCTCACATAGGCGAGATCTTGGAGCGACTCAGGGACCCCGAGGCCCAGGTCGTTGTGAACCTGCTCGGGATGCCTCTGCGGGAGCGCCCCGACTTCTTCTCCCAACTCTTCCCGCGGCTGCAAGCGCTGCGCGCGCGCACGGGACGCCCGCACTGGCTTCTCATCGACGAGGTTCATCACCTCTTGCCCGCTCAGTGGGGATTCGCGCCGTCCACCCTGCCGCAGCGCCTCGGCGAGACGATCCTGATCACTTATCGACCGGGTGAGGTCTCACCATCGATCCTGGCAATGATGGACACCGCTGTGGCGGTCGGCCCGTCGCCCGAGGCCACGCTCGGCGAGTTCGCGGCGGCCCTGGGAATGGCCCCACCCCGCGCGGCGGTGGCAGACACCAACCGCAATGAGGTGGTGGTGTGGCAGCGCAGCGCCGGTGGCGACCCGTTCACCGCAGCGATGGTTCCCGCCCGGTCCGAGCGCCTGCGGCATCTCCGGAAATACGCAGAGGGCAATCTCGGACCCCAAAGCTTCTTCTTCCGTGGGCCGGGCGCCCTGATGAATCTCCGGGCGCAGAACCTGTTCTCGTTCTGCGAGATCGCTGCCGGAGTGGACGACGACACCTGGCTCTTTCACCTCCGCAGAGGCGACGTTTCCGAGTGGCTGCGCAGGGTCATCAAGGATGCGGATCTCGCGCGCGAGGTCGTCGCAGTCGAGCACGCTTCTCACCTCGACTCGACCGAGAGTCGGCGCCTGGTCCGCGACGCCATCGACAGGCGCTACATGCTTCCAGCCTGAAGCGTCACTCGTCGCCAAGCGCACCCACGGATTCCTGACGTCACGACTTCGGCCACGCTGGCCGACGTCATCCCCAAGCGGGCGCTGTCGGCGGAGGCAACGCGATGCTAATATAGAGGAACATAATGCTCTAAATAGATCGGCGCGCAGGACATGGACCAGGCCACTGAACCAGCACAAACCACGATGGTCTTGACGCAGCCGCAAGGCGCAAAGTCGGTGGTTGTTGGCATCGACGGCTCCCAAGCCGCACTTGACGCCGCCAGCTGGGCGTTGGACGAGGCGGTCAGTCGTGGCGTGCCCCTTCGCCTCGTAAACGTCAGCGCCGCCGGGCACGAGCGCCGCCCGCCGGGTGAGGACCGTCCGTGGGACGTCGAACACGCCGAATCGGCTTTATACCGCGCAGAGATGACCATCGAAGACATGGGACGGCCGGTCCAAGTCGAAACCGCCATCGTGCGCGGGCGTCCCGATTGTGTGCTGATCGATGAATCCCGCCGGGCGGCGATGGTGTGCGTCGGATCAGAGGAAAAGGGACCTTGCGCGCGGCTGCCGCTAGGTTCGACCGCGGCCGCGCTGGCCCGGCATGCGCACTGCCCGGTAGCGATCGTCCGGTCCGGCGGCGCGCCACAGCCAGACAGCGGTTGGATCGCTGTTGTGCAAAACGACGAGCCTGACAATGACGCGGTCGTGCACCGCGCGATGGAGGAGGGGCGGCTTCGCAGGGCGCCGGTCCTCCTGATCGATAGGCGAGTCGATAGCTGGGTGCGACGCTATCCAGACGTTCAGGTGCAAACCGTTGCCGCACGCCAGGGAGGGACGCGACGCGACGAGATCCATAGTGACTCAATCCGATTAGCGGTAGTTGGTAGTGCAGACGCCGAACACGTCGCCCGACTCGTCTGGCCGGACTACCATCCGGTCCTCGGCGACGCCAACCGCTCACTGCTGTTGGTCCGACATTGATCGAGACATCGCCGGAAGCCGTGACCACTCGAGCAACCCGCCGCGGCAGGGAGTCTTCGGCGGTTCAGCATCGAGCCACCGAGGGCGCTTGAAGGCTAGGTCTCGTCGGCGATCTGGTGCCGATCCTGGTGCCGGCCCGGTGCTTCCGGGTCGTCATTGCGGTGGTCGAGCTGCTCCTGCAGTTCGCGCTGCTCCTCGGTCGCCTTCGTGGCGTCCTTCGGCGTGGATGGCGGGATGTTCTGCTGTTCCATGTCTCGACCTTCCGAGCGTTGTGAGCGTGCGCCTTCTGGAGATCACCTACCCATTCCTGGGCGCGCTAGACAGGCGCAACGACGGACGAGTGCCGCTCGTGAGACGCTGCCGTGGTGTCTGCATCGAGGTTCCGCGCCCGTGCGGTCGGCCTCGCACTGGGATGCCTGGCCGACGCGCTGCTGGCCGATCCGCACCGTGGGCATCCCGTCGCGGCGTTCGGCACCGCCGCCACGGCATTGGAACGACTCACCTACGCGAACAGCCGCACCGCCGGTGTGGCAC
>NZ_JBOGDD010000102.1:0-3333 GCF_050701675.1 Mycobacterium sp.
CCCTTCACCGGTGTGCGTTCGATTCTGGCAGCGTCGGCAGCGGAAGGGTCGTCGACTATGCTGACGTCCTCAGCGAGCGGGCCTGCCGGTGTGGTCGGGTCTGTTCGCTGTCGCGATGTGGCTGAGCAGATCCCGTATCGCGCCGGCGGGTGGTGTCCGCGCACCCACCCAGACAGCGCGCAATGTGCGGTGCAGGTCCAGATCGGCCACGGCTACTGCGCGTAGTCGGCCCAGGACGAAGTCGTCTTCTACGGCGAGTTTGCTCATCACTGCCGGGCCCGCCCCCGCCAGCACGGCGGCGCGAACTGCCGCCGCTGTCGACAGCTCGAGGACCGGTGGGACCTGACCCTGCTCCGCGTCGAGTGCCTCTTTTAGTGCTGTCGAGAGAAAATCCCTTGTACCCGAGCCGAGTTCGCGAGTGACGAGCGGTGTGTGGTTCAGTTCGGCAGCGGTGATCGGAGCTGATCGCCGTGCCCACTTGTGGCCCGCTGGCACGATGACAACCAATTCGTCGTGGGCCACCACGCGGCTGCGCACTCCGCGCGGTATTCCGGGACTTTCGACGAATCCCAAGTCGGCATCGTTGTCGCGCACCGCCCTCAAGACGTGGTCGCTGTTGGTCGCGGTGAGGATCACTTCGGGCGCGGTTGTACCGCGTCGCGCGGCAGCGGCCTGCATCGTGACCAACCAGCGCGGCAACAACTGCTCGGCGATCGTCAGGCTGGCACTCACCCTCACCCGATTTCGGCTGTCGGCACGCAGCGTGGCGAGCCCGGCGTCGACTTGGTGGGCCACCTCAAGCAGTCGATCTGACCATTCCGCGGCGACCCCCCCGGCCGGCGTTAGTGTTGAGCCACGCTTTGTGCGAATAACCAACCTGACCCCGGTCTGTGCTTCCATCGAGGTGACTCGCGCCGACACCGCCTGCTGAGTCAACCCGATTTCCCGGCCCGCGGCGCTCAGACTTCCGGTCCGCGCGATCGCCAGTAGGACCTCCAGCGCAGCAAGGTCGGGCATTCGCGCACTCAGCGACATCAGTCCATAGTATCCAGACACACAACGCCGCTTTGTGAGGTCGCAAAGCGACCCCAGATGTAACCGGGCGAGCGTAGCGGCAGCGTCGAAGCTCTCGAGCGCAAATACTGTAATGCCGCTTCGCGGCCACAAGGCTACCTTGTGACGTCACAATAACAATCCCTCTACCAACGGCTCCTCGGGCAGCGAACCATCGGCGACAGGACCACCCGACCAAGGAGACGCCCAACATGAAGACGTTCACAGATGAGCTAGATGCTGTCCAGAGGGGAATCTGATGTGGGGTAAGCGTCCCGACATGATCGTGCGCGGCCGGTTGCCGTTCAACGCAGAGCCGCCGGCCGCGGCGTTGGCCGGTAGTGAGATCACCGCGATGGATACCTTTTACAGCCGCAATCACGGTCCGTTTCCCGACATCGCGCCCGAGCAATGGCGCCTGCAGGTTGACGGCATGGTCGACACCCCGCGCACCGTGACGTACGACCAACTGACCAGCGGGTTCAGCGCCCACTCGGTGGTAGCGACCTTGGCATGCGCCGGTAACCGGCGAGCGGAACTGCTGGCGGTGCGGCCGATACCAGGCAAGGATCCCTGGGCCCACGGGGCTATCTCGACCGCCGAATGGCGTGGAGCCAGGCTGGCAGACGTCCTCGACGCGGCGGGAGTGCACCATGATGACGGCTTGCACGTGGCGTTCAACGCACCCGACGTGGCGCCGGAGGCCGTCCCCGTGCAGTCCTACGGCAGCTCCATCCCGTTGAGCAAGGCCATGTCCGAGGAAGTGCTGCTGGCCTGGGAGATGAATTCCGAACCGCTGCCGCGCGTCCACGGTGGCCCGGTGCGGGTGGTGGTGCCGGGCTACGTCGGGGCTCGCAGCGTCAAGTGGGTGACCGCCATCAGGGTGCAACCAGTCCCGTCGGAGAACTACTTCCAAGCCAGCGACTATCGCATCCTTCCGCCCGAAACCGACCCCGACACGGCAGCGCCGGGCGAAGGCATTTCGTTGTCGTCGCTGCCGCTCAACTGCGACATCCTGGTCCCCGACGACGGCGCTGAGATTCCTGCCGGCCCGCTGACCATCCGCGGGTGGGCGCTGGCCGGCGACGGTCGCGGTATCGGCCGCGTCGACGTGTCGCTCGACGGGGGCAACACGTGGCGTCAAGCCGACCTGCAAGCCGCGACCAACCGGTGGACATGGCGGCTGTGGTCGCTGAACGTGGAGGCCCACCCGGGACCATTGAGTCTGACCGCCCGGGCCTGGGACGACACCGGCGTCACACAGCCGGAATCGCCTGCTCCGCTATGGAATCCGCGGGGATACGGCAACAACACCTGGGCCCACGTGGAACTGACGGTCTCAACCTGGCCGCCCACTCCGCGTGTTGCCGCCAAACGGCGTGCGGTGACCAAGGTGTCCAGTGCCAGGTGACAACGACAACACGACCAGCGAGCGCGGCCGCGACAGCGCACCGGAGTTCGAGCCCGACTATCGGTTCACCCTCGCTAACGAGCGGACCTTCCTGGCCTGGGAGCGCACCGCGCTTGGTCTGCTGGCCGCAGCGGTGGCGGTGGTCCAACTCGTCCCTGAACTGCCGATTCCCGGGGCGCGCCACGTCCTCGGGGTGTTGCTCGCGGTGCTCGCAACCCTCACCGCTGGCGTGGGTCTGCGCCGATGGGAGCAGGTTGATCGCGCCATCCGCAGCGGCATGCCCTTGCCGCGGCACCCCATGTCTGTGTGTCTCGCAGTGGGCCTCATCGTTGTCGGGTTCCTCACCTCGGGATTGGTGATCAGCAAGGCGGTCACCGGTTGACTAACCTCGGACCTCGCAACCGGCACGATGACGGGCTACAGGCGGAACGAACCGCACTGGCCTGGACTCGCACCTCGTTCGGAGTTCTGGCCAATGGCGTACTACTAATGCTGAGGGCATTTCACGGTTACAACGGATCGTTCCGGCTGCTCGCGGTTGGCCTCGCTGCCACCATCGCGCTATCCACTTATCTGATAGGCATACGACGTCAACGGATGCTTGGCCGCCGTCCACTCCCACAACGAATCACGCCCCGCCGCGAGGTGCACCTGCTGGGGATCTCGGTGCTTGTTCTCATACTTGCCTCAGCGCTCGCACTGCCCGTTTGACCCGAACACACGGGCACCGTTCGAGCGATCTCTGACAGGCCCGGCCGCAAGTTTACTTGGCAAATTAGTGCCCCTGAGCACGCTCACCTTCATCGCGTATTCGTGGTCTTCAATATTCGGAACGCGTTGGTGCGTAAACTGTTTCGCTCGTTGCCGGT
>NZ_JBOGDD010000103.1:0-1550 GCF_050701675.1 Mycobacterium sp.
GCCGTGCCCAGTCCCGCGGTCGCTGAGCCGCGCAGCGGCCAAGAACAAGCGACGCCAACGCAGTGAGATGCAGAGCCGCACCCGCGTTCTCACGCCGTTGCTGCCGATGTTCCTGAGCGCGGTGAACGAGCACAAGCATCGCAGCGAGTTGTTCCTACAGAAGGCTCGAGCCGCCGGGCACCAAGATCGGTTCGAGGTCGACGGCGTCGTGTTCGTGCGGGATGCGCCACCGGAGCAGCTGCCCGTCCTTGAGCGGGTCCGGGTGTGGGCCCGGCTCGCTCCTGGACAACCGCGGCCTCCCTGGATCCGCGGAAAGGCTGAACGCGTGGACGTGACCGCGGTGGAGGAGGACGGGTTCTGGTGTTGGGCGGTCGCCGAAACACTGCGCCACACCGGAATTCGCATTGAAGAACTCATGGAGCTCACCCAGCTGTCGCTGCGCCACTACACCGCATCGACGACGGGCACGTTGGTACCGCTGTTGCACATCGTGCCCAGCAAGACGGACTGCGAACGGCTCATCCCGATGACTCCCGAGCTAGTGCAAGCCCTGCTGGAGGTGCTCCGGCGGGCCAAGGACGGCCACGATCACGTGCCACTATCGGTACGGTACGACGTCACCGAGAAGATGCACGGCCAACCGTTTCCGCACTTGTTTTCTCGCAAGGTCGGCGTCCGCCAGGAGGTGCTATCCGGGCAGTACCTGCGCTGCATCCTCAACCACCTGGCCGTGGTAGCTGGTCTCAGCGACGCCGGCCAACCAATCCGATTCACCCCGCACGACTTTCGCCGACTCTTCGCCACCGACGCCGTCAACGGAGGTCTGCCACTGCACATCGCTGCTGCGCTGCTGGGCCACCTGAACCTCGATACCACCCGCGGCTACACCGCGGTGTTCCCCGAGCACCTCATCGCCGCCCACCAAGCCTTCATCGAACGGCGGCGACAGTTGCGCCCGATCGGCGAGGATCGTGTCGCCGAAGAGGACGAATGGGCGGAGTTCGAGCAGCACTTCCTGCTGCGCCGAGTCGCGTTGGGCGAGTGCCACCGCCCTTACGGCACACAGTGCGTGCACGAACATGCCTGCACCCGATGCCGGTTCCTGCGGGTCGACCCCGCCCAGCTAGGCCGCATCAACGAAATGACCGAGAACGCCGAGGAACGCCTCATCGAGGCCAAGGACCGCGCCTGGCTCGGTGAGGTCGCCGCGTTGGAGGAAAGCCTCAAACACCTTCGCGTCCGACAAACTGAGGCGCAGCAACGGCTTTCACACGGCAGCAACCCGTTCGCCGAGCGAAGACCACAATGAGACTATGAAGCTCCCCGTCATGCCGCCGGTCTCGCCGATGTTGGCCAAGTCGGTCCCGACAATCCCTCCCGATGCCTCCTACGAACCGAAGTGGGATGGCTTCCGGTCAATCTGCTTTCGCGATGGCGAGGAGGTTCAGCTGGGCAGCCGCAACGAGCGGCCTTTGACCCGGTACTTTCCCGAGCTGGTCGCCGCAGTCACCGCTGAACTGCCCGAGCGCTGCGTGATCGACGGTGAGATC
>NZ_JBOGDD010000104.1:0-1877 GCF_050701675.1 Mycobacterium sp.
GGATTCGGCGATCTGAGTACCTTCAGCAACTCCTATCGCCGCAGCTTCGGCGAACGGCCGTCCGACACCCGCACCCGCGCCAACTAGAGCGGTAACCGTGGCGCGCACAACAACATACGTGCGCAAGGCTCCAAGATTGCACGCCTGAACATCTCCTACCGTCGAAGCATGGAACTTGGCACTCACCCGTCGTACGGCCCGGACACTCTGTTCTCTGTCAGCGGCCGAATAGCTGTGGTAACCGGAGGATCTCGGGGTATCGGCGCCATGATCGCCCGCGGGCTGGTCACCGCCGGTGCCGATGTGATCATCACCAGCAGGAAAGTCGAGCAATGCCGAGCCACGGCCCACCACATCAACAGCGAGGCAGACACTCTCGGTAGCTCCGGCCGCTGCAGCTACATCAGCGCCGATCTCTCGACCCCTAGCGGAGTCGAACATCTCGTCAACTCGGTCAAAGATCGCCACGAGCATCTCGACATCCTGATCAACAATGCCGGCACAACGTGGGGAGCGCCGCTGGAGGAATTCCCGCTCGCCGGCTGGAGCAAGGTACTCAACACCAACCTCGTGTCACCCTTCGGAATCATCGTGGGACTGCTCCCGCTGCTTCGGGCTGGAGCCCGACCCGAGCGCCCCGCCCGCATCATCAACGTCGGAAGTGTGGACGGTCTCGTTGCACCCCAGTGGGACAACTACTCCTACAGCGCGAGCAAGGCGGGCCTGCACATGCTCACCCGTCAACTCGCCGGCCGGCTGGCGTCCGACAGCATCACGGTCAACGCCATTGCCCCCGGCCCGTTCCTCACCGACATGCTCAGCCATGTCGCCGCCGACCCCGCACAGGAAGACGCGCTGCTCAATACTGTTCCGCTCGGCCGCTACGGCCAACCAGAAGACATTGTCGGGGCAGTCAGATTCCTCTCCTCATCGGCCGGCGCATTTGTCACCGCCACCGCGATACCCGTCGACGGTGGATTCAGCGGCTGCAACCGTTGAATGCCTCGTCCGACGACGACCATCACCACAAATCTCCAGCACAACAACCCAGGAGTACCGCATGCCCGAAGCCGTCATTGTGTCCACGGCGCGAACCCCGATCGGCCGCGCGGTCAAAGGATCGCTGAAAGACCTGCGCGCAGACGACCTCGCAGCACACGCCGTCCTCGCGGCACTCGCCAAGGTTCCCCAACTCGACCCCACCCAAATCGACGATCTCATGCTCGGCGTGGGACAGCCTGCCGGCGAATCCGGAAATAACCTGGGGCGAGCTGTGGCCGTCGTAGCCGGCCTCGATAACGTCCCGGGCGTCACCGTCAATCGATACTGCTCGAGCAGCCTACAGACAACGCGTATGGCATTGCACGCCATCAGATCAGGCGAAGGCAATGTGTTCGTCTCCGTCGGCGTTGAAACGGTCAGCCGATACTTCAACGGCGCGTCGGACAACCCAGAAGGCCAGAATCCCCTCTTCGCTGAAGCGCAGGCCCGCACCGCCACCCGTGCCCAGCCCGACAACGGCTGGACCGACCCCCGAGCCGACGGTCATCTCCCAGATCTCTACATCACGATGGGGCAGACGGCGGAGAACGTAGCGCACTTCAAGAACATCAGCCGCGCTGAACAAGACGCCTTCGCCGTGCGCAGCCAGAATCGAGCCGAAACCGCCACCGGGTACGGCTTCTGGGCCCGCGATATCGCCCCTGTGCGCCTTCCCGACGGTAGTTATGTGAGCACCGACGACAGCCCCCGCAGCGATGTGACTCTCGAAGCTGTTTCTGCGCTGCCGCCGGTGTTCAGACAAAACGGCACCATCACCGCCGGTAACAGCTGCCCGCTCAACGATGGCGCCGCCGCGCTCGTGGTCATGTCTGACA
>NZ_JBOGDD010000105.1:0-2188 GCF_050701675.1 Mycobacterium sp.
GCCACGGCGTGCCGATCACCAGCAGCCGTGCCGCGGGCGCGATGGCGCGTGCCATCGAGAAGGCGTTGTAGACCAGCCCGCCGAGCACGTTGGGGTCGACGCCCTGGTCGTTGCGCGAGCCGTAGAACACCACCAGGGCGTCGTCTGGCTTGACCGCCCGCGCCGTCAGTTCGCCGAACTGATTGCCCTGATCGCCGCGAACCCCGTACCCGGCCCTGCCCTCGGCAGCCACGTCGGAGGCCACCTGCAGACCCTGTTGCGCCAACGTCTTCCAGGCGCGGACAGGCCACGCATTGGGGCCCTGCCCTCCGATCGCGGTGCCGTTCGTGTACGAGTCTCCGACGATCGCGACACGGGTCACCGGCGCGCCGGCGCTGGTGGCGTCGTACGGCGTCACCCGGACGACCGGTGCGGTGGTCGTCAGCCCGACCAGCAGCGCCAACGAAATGATGAACGTGGTGACGCGCCCCGCGGTTGCCCCCATCAACCGGCTCGTGCCCGGAGCGACTTCGGTCGCTCCTCCCGGGGGCCGTGAATCGGCGCCAGCGTGCCTTTCACGGGTTCGTCGTGCTCCTCGACGTGAGTTTCGGTGACCGGCGGCTTGCGTTCACCGACCATTCGGCGCATCCAGACCCTGGCGGGCTCCTCGACGAAGTGGTACAGCAGAACCGCCAGCGCGATGGCCACCACGATGAGGCCGACGAACACCAGCTTGGCCGTGATACTCGGCTCCAGCACGATCTGGTACTGCGCCATGATCCAGAGCCATGCCGTGTGCACCAGCTCGTGCACCATGTAGAGCCCGAACGAGACCTGTCCCCCGTAGACCAGCACCCTGGTGGACAACACGCGGGGCAGCGATCCCGCGCCGATCGCCAAGGCCACCACCAACGGCATGAACAGCACGTCGACGAGGCCGAAGTCGTCGCGGACGGTTGGCAGCGGATGCGCGTCGAACAGATAGAGCGCGCCGACGATCACGGCGACGAGCAGCACCGAGACGTACCCGGCGACGCGCCGGGTACGGTCGCTCAGCTCGAGCTTTCGCACGGCGGCACAGGCCAGGGCGCCGACGGTGAACTGCAGGACGATCCGGGGCAGCCAGCTCCATGGCGTGTAGAACTGTCCCCCCGACGCCACCAGCAGCAGCACCGGGGGCAGCGAGGCCGCGAACGCCAGCAGGAGCAGGCCCCTTGCCCTCGTGGCGCGGTCGATCCGGAAGATCACCAGTACCAGCAGCCCGAACGAGAGGTACGCGAGCCACTCGGCGCTGATGGACCAGGCCGGGCCGTCCCAGCTCGAATTGTCGAAGAACGGTTGGACCCACAGCTGCACCATCACCAGCTGACGGATGTAGTTGGTCGCCGTGAGGGTGCCTGCCTCGGGCGAGGGGAAGTCCCCGACGTTGAGCGTGAAGATGATCCACAGCACCGCGAGGTGCATGGTGACCAGGTACAGCGGCCACACCCTGGCCAGTCGGAGCCACAGGAAGTGCAGCGTGGCCCTCGTCGACCACGTCGGCCCCATCCGCTCGAGGTAGTTCCACGTCAGGACGAACCCGCTGAGGATGAAGAACAGGTCGACGCCCTGGGCGCCGCAGTCGAGGATCGGCTTCAGCGCGTCGTAGAGAGGCGGCGACGCGGTCTGCAGCATCGGCCTGAAGTGAAACAGGACCACCCAGAGCGCGGCAACGATACGCAGGCCGGACAACGACCTGATCTCTCCGGTGCGCACAACACTCTTTTCGTGGCTCTGGCTGTTCTGTTCGCGTGTGATCCGCGCCGTTGCGTCAGCCGGCCGTGCGGTCGGCGACCTGTCACCGGCTCATGGCAGGGTAACAGCGCCACCGAGACTCCGGCGTGTTCGCCTCGCTGTGGGATTCCTGAATACGTCCAATTGGCCACTCCGCGAGAATGTCTCGGGTCCGCGGCGCAGAGGTTTCGGCAGCGTCAAAATCACCGCGACCTCGCCATGGACGTCAACCCACGATCTCCATGAAACCTCCATGCTTTCTCCAAGTCGCACACCCGACTTCGGTCCAAGCTCAGGACATGAAACCGAACAGGATCCGTGGCCCATTGGTCTCGCTGGCCGCCGTCGCCGCACTCGGCGGTGGCCTCTGGTGGCTCAACGTCTCACAGGAAGTCGAGGTGGCGCCGTCACCGTCACCCGTAGCGCAGTCCACGAC
>NZ_JBOGDD010000106.1:0-3290 GCF_050701675.1 Mycobacterium sp.
CGTTGAGGCCGCGGTCAATCGCCGCGAGGTAGATCGGCACATCGGGATGCGCGGACTGCATGCGCTCGACGCCCCGCTCATCGGGTATGTGGCGACCGATCTCAACGTGTCGATCCCGTGCCGCGCCGCCGCTGGGCTGGTCGGCCCCGAGAACGCCGCACGGACCGTGCTGCTCTCCACCGTGCCCAAGCAGGCCCCCAAGGCCGTCGACCGCGGGCTGCTCATCGAACGCGTCGGTGGTGACCTGCTGGTCATCGTGCGCAACACCCCCGTCGTCACCGCACCGTTGACCCAGGTGCTCAGCCCCGCCTGTCAGCAGCTGACCTTCACCGCCCACGCCGACAAGGTCACCGGCGAGTTCGTCGGCCTCAGCGCGGGCCCCGACGCCGAGAGCCCGGCCAAGCCGGGTGATCCGCTGAAGGGCGAGCGCACCGGCTACGACTTCCGGCCGCAGATCGTCGGCGTCTTCACCGACTTGTCCGGCCCCGCCCCGCCGGGCCTGCAGTTCTCTGCCACGATCGACTCCCGCTACAGCACCTCGCCGACGCTCTTGAAGATGCTGGCAATGATCGTCGGCGTCGCGATGACCATCCTCGCGCTCGGCGCCCTGCACGTGCTCGACAGCGCCGACGGCGTGCGGCACCGGCGCTTCCTGCCTCCGCGTTGGTGGTCGATGACACCGCTGGACGGATTGGTGACCGCGGCGCTGGTCTGGTGGCACTTCGTCGGCGCCAACACCTCCGACGACGGCTACATCCTCACGATGGCCAGGGTGTCCGAGAAGGCCGGCTACATGGCCAACTACTACCGGTGGTTCGGCACGCCGGAGTCGCCGTTCGGCTGGTATTACGACCTTCTGGCGCTGTGGGCGCACGTCAGCACGGCGAGCGTGTGGATGCGACTACCCACGCTGGTGATGGCGCTGGCGTGCTGGTGGGTGATCAGCCGCGAGGTCATCCCGCGGCTCGGACATGCGGTGAAGGTCCACAGGGCCGCCGCGTGGACGGCGGCGGGCATGTTCCTGGCGTTCTGGCTGCCGCTGAACAATGGGCTCCGCCCGGAACCGATCATCGCGCTGGGGATCCTGCTCACCTGGTGCTCGGTCGAGCGCGGCGTCGCCACCAGCCGACTACTTCCGGTGGCGATCGCGATCATCATCGGCGCGTTGACGCTGTTCTCGGGACCCACCGGCATCGCCGCCGTCGGCGCCCTGCTTGTCGCCATCGGTCCGCTGAAAACCATTGTCGCAGCTCATACTTCACGCTTCGGTTATCTGGCGCTGCTGGCGCCGATCCTGGCGGCGTGCACCGTCACCATCATCCTGATCTTCCGCGACCAGACCATGGTCGCCGAGGTGCAGGCCAACGCCTTCAAGTCTGCGGTCGGCCCCAGCCTGGCCTGGTTCGAGGAGCACATCCGCTACGAGCGGCTGTTCCTGGCTACGCCCGACGGCTCGATCGCGAGGCGGTTCGCGGTCCTCGCGCTGCTGTTGGCACTCGCCGTCTCGGTGGCGATGTCGTTGCGCAAGGGACGAATTCCCGGAACGGCGGCGGGGCCGAGCCGCCGCATCATCGGCATCACGATCATCGCCTTCCTCATGATGATGTTCACTCCGACGAAGTGGACGCACCACTTCGGCGTCTTCGCCGGGCTCGCCGGACCACTCGGGGCACTGGCCGCCGTTGCGGTGACGGCCGTGGCCATGAAGTCGCGCCGCAATCGCACGATATTCGCCGCCGCGGTGCTGTTCGTCACTGCGCTGTCGTTCGCCAGCGTCAACGGGTGGTGGTACGTCTCGAATTTCGGCGTGCCGTGGGCGAATGCGTTCCCGGCGTACAAGTTCGGCTTCACCACGATCCTGCTCGGCTTCTCCGTGCTCACCCTGCTGCTGGCGGCGTGGTTCCACTTCTCCGGCCGGGATACGACGCCGCCGAAGCGCGATCCCGGACGGTGGTCACGAATCCCGCAGGTGCCCTTGACGATCGCCGTGTGGGCGCTGGTCGTCTTCGAGGTGGCATCGCTGACCATCGCGACGGTGGGGCAGTACCCGGGGTGGACGGTCGGGCGGTCCAACCTCGAGGCGGTGGCAGGCAAGACGTGCGGTCTGGCCACCGACGTCATGGTCGAACAGGACCCGAACGCGGGCATGTTGACGCCGGTTGACACTCCGGTGGGCACTGCGCTCGGCGCTGCGACCGCACAGGGCTTCAACCCCAACGGGGTTCCCACCGACGTGTCGGCCGACCCCGTCTCGGAGCCACAGGGCAGCGGCAACTTCGCCGACACCGACGGCTCGGTCGTGTCCGGCAGCGAACCGGGCACCGAGGGTGGCACGACGGCCGCCGCAGGCGTCAACGGGTCACGCGCGCGGCTCCCGTACAACCTCAACCCAGCCACCACGCCCGTCATGGGCAGCTGGCGGCCGGGCACCCAGCAGCCCGCTCACCTGCGGTCGGGCTGGTACCGACTGCCCGCCCGCGACCAGGCGGGTCCGCTTCTGGTGGTCGCCGCCGCCGGACGGTTCGACGCGGGCGAGGTCCTCGTCCAGTGGGCCACCGACGAGCAGGCCGCCAAGGGACAGCCCGGCGGCAGCGTCGGCTTCGGCGACGTCGGGGCCGTGCCCGCGTGGCGCAATCTGCGCGTCCCACTGAGCGCGATCCCGGCCGAGGCAACGCAGGTGCGCCTCATCGCGTCCGACCAGGACCTGGCGCCCCAGCACTGGATCGCGGTCACGCCGCCACGGATCCCGGAGCTGAAGACCTTGCAGGACGTCGTCGGCTCAGAAGATCCGGTGTTGCTTGACTGGCTGGTCGGTCTCGCGTTCCCCTGCCAGCGCCCCTTCGGGCACCAGAACGGCGTCACCGAGGTCCCCAAGTGGCGCATCCTGCCCGACCGCTTCGGCGCCGAGGCCAACTCCCCCGTCATGGACTATCTCGGCGGCGGCCCGCTCGGCATCACCGAGCTCTTGGTGCGCGCCGAGCCGGTGCCGACGTATCTGAAGGACGAGTGGTTCCGTGACTGGGGTGCGCTGCAGAAGCTGACGCCCTGGTATCCCGGCGCCCAGCCGGCGCGCCTGGACCTCGGCACCGCGACGCGCAGTGGGCTCTGGTCGCCGGGTCCGCTGCGACTCAGCTGAGGTCAGCACCTGAAATCTCGGGGTCGCCGCATGGCGACGCAACGCCCACGAGGTCTTCGCATAGCATCGAGCCTCGTGCCCGCCAGGACAGTTCGACTCATCGCGATCGCCGCGGGCCTCGTCGGACTCCTACTCTGCCTGCTCACCCCGCTGC
>NZ_JBOGDD010000107.1:0-2738 GCF_050701675.1 Mycobacterium sp.
CCCACCCGGGCATCAAAGCCCCCGTGGCCGTATGACGGTAGGGCTGATCTGGGCCCAATCGACCTCCGGGGTCATTGGCCGCGACAACGGCATACCGTGGCGGCTACCCGAGGATCAGGCCAGGTTCAAGGAACTCACCCTTGGCCACACCGTGGTCATGGGGCGTCTCACCTGGGAGTCCCTGCCCGCGAAGGTCAAACCCCTGCCGGGGCGCAGAAATGTCGTACTCACCCGGCAAGCTGACTACATGGCAGCTGGAGCGACGGTGGTGAGCGGCCTCGAGGCAGCGCTCACCGATGATGAAACCTGGGTTATCGGCGGTGCGGAGATCTACGCGCTGGCCCTGCCGACGGCCACCCGATGCGAGGTCACCGAAGTCGACGTGACATTGCCCAGGGAGGACGGCGACGCCGTGGCGCCGGTGCTCGACGGGGCATGGGTCGGCACTGAGGGCGAATGGCTGACCAGCGCCGCTGGCATCCGCTACCGATTCGTCGGATATCAGCGGACATGATCCTCACCGTTGATCAGGCGCGCCGGGTAGCCGTCGCCGCACAGGGTTTCGCCGAGGCCAAACCGCTTGGCGTGGTCAATCGTTCGCACCTGAAACGGCTGGTCTCGCGCATCCAGGTGCTGCAACTCGACTCGGTGTCGGTCGCCGTACGCGCCCACTATGCGCCGGTGTTCAGCAGGCTGGGTCCGTATGACCGCAGCGTCCTCGAGCGGGCCGCGTGGAACCACTCCACCCGCTCACCGCGGTTGCTGGTCGAGTATTGGGCGCACGAAGCCGCGCTGATGGCGGTCGACGACTGGCCGCTGCTGCGCTGGCGGATGCGCGAGTACACCCACGGCCGGTGGGGCACCGAGATCGTGAGGAAGAACGGAAAGCTGGCCGACGACGTCATCGCCGCGGTCGCCGAGCTGGGGCCCAGCACCGCAGGCCAGATCGAGGCGCACCTGGCGTCGGAGCCACGCGGCCGCAAGGGCCCGTGGTGGGACCGCAGCGATACCAAGTGGGTCGCCGAGGCGCTTTTCGCGTCGGGTGTTCTCACCACTGCCACCCGGGTGGGGTTCGCCCGGCACTACGACCTCACCGAGAACGTCCTGCCGCCCGACGTGGTCGCTCGCGACGTCGATGACGAGGACGCCGTGCGGGAACTCGTATTGCGGGCGGCGACGGCGCTGGGGGTGGCCACCGAAACGGACATCCGGGACTACTTCCGGCTGGGCGCCAAACAGGCCAAACCCGCGATCGCCGAGTTGGTGTCCTCCGGCGAGATCGAAGAGGTCGCCGTCGATGGCTGGACCGCGCCGGGGTACCTGCGCGTGGGACAGAGCGTGCCGCGCCAAGATCGTGGGACTGCGCTGCTGTGCCCGTTCGATCCACTGATCTTCTTCCGGCCCCGCGTCGAGCGGATCTTCGGCTTCCACTACCGCATCGAGATCTACACCCCAGCGCCCAAGCGTCGGTACGGGTACTACGTGTGGCCGTTCCTGCTCGACGGCCGGCTGGTGGGTCGCGTGGATCTCAAGGCGGACCGCACCCGCTCCGACGAATCCTCGGTGCTGAACGTGGTGGGGGCGTTCACCGAGCCGGGCGAGTCCTCGTCGCGGGTCGCGCAGGCGTTGGCGCTGGAGCTGCAGTCGATGGCGTCGTGGCTGGGGCTGTCCGAGGTGACGGTGGGGGAGCGGGGCGATCTGGCGCCTGCGTTGTCGCGGGCGCTGAGGCGGCTAGGCATGGCGCCGGTTTCATGACGGAGCGCGCTGCGGTCATGGGTTGGTGGCGGCAGACGGATCAATTCGACTGGTTCAGCGTCTATCTGCACGACCGCGGGCTGCAGTTGCAGTGGCGGCTGGCCACATTCGTGTTCACGGCGGTGCTCGGCGCGTTGCCGCTGGTGATGCTTGGCAGCCCCCGAGGGCCGGACAATCCTCTGACCACGGTCATCGCGATCACCGCCGGGGTGGGTGGGCTCGGCGCCGCGCTGCTGTGGTTGTTCCGGTGGCCGACCCGCCGACAATCCCTGGTGTACAACGGCGTCTGTTCGGGCTGTACCGCCGCGACCTGTCTGGTGTTGTCGAGCCCCTATGCGGGCCTGATGGGATGCACGATATTCGCGGTGATCGGCGGCTTCCTCGCCTACTTCCACACGATCGCCCACGTCATCGGGAACTGTGCCTTGGCGGTGACGTGCACAGTCATCACCGCAAGCCGGCTGATCGTCGACACGGGCGACACCTCGCTGACCATCGCATCGATTCTCACGGTGATCGCGCTCAACGTCGGGGTGCCGTTCGGAATCCACTCGCTGGTGCATTCCTTGCGCATCGACCTACGAAATTCCGATCGCGATCCTCTCACCGGCGCGCTCAACCGGCGCTCCGTCTACAACGCAGTCCACGAGATTGCGGTGGCCCAGCAAGGTTCGGTTGGCGTCCGCCTGAACGTCACGATGATCGACCTCGACCAGTTCAAGAAACTCAATGACACCCGGGGCCATGCCGTCGGTGATGAGGCTCTGGTCAGCGTCGGGGCCGTGCTGCGGGAGAACTGCAGTGGCGATGCCGTCATCGGGCGGCTGGGTGGCGAGGAGTTCGTGATCGCCGACGGCGCGCCCGCTGCCGACCATGCCGGGACCGCCGAACGTATCCGCGCGGGGATTGCCGCAATGCCATTTCAGATCACCGCGAGCCTCGGCACGTGCAGCGCGATCGTCGAGCCCGGCACCGCGATGGAG
>NZ_JBOGDD010000108.1:0-11694 GCF_050701675.1 Mycobacterium sp.
GGCGATGAGATTGTCGGTCATCGTTCCCCATTCCTTGATTTGCGGCGTGAACGATATCGTGGCGCAATCGTTGGATACCTTCGAAAAGTCGTTCACCTTCGAAATGCACGCAACAGGGAGCAGCCAGATGCAGGTATGGGACGGGCAACGTGCACGCAGCGACCGCACTGTCGTGTCCGCGCGAGGCCTGCGGCTTCAGGGCCTGGAGTTCCGTTTCGTCGCCGAAGCGGTAACCGTTCCCACGGACTGGTGCTTTCAAGAGCCCCATCACGTATTCGTCATACATAGGCGCGGGAATCTCAAATCCATGGAGATCGACTTCCAGAGTGGCCCGTCAGGTCATTGCCTTCCCCGAGTAGGAGACGTGTGGGTCATTCCCGCCGAGCACCGCTACGCAGCCCTGGCCCAAGGTGCGATGGTTGGATTCTGCGAAATCATCGTGCCCACATCGGTTTTCGGCGACCGAGGGCTGACGCCACGAGTGGGATACCAGGACACGCTGCTGCACCGACTGGTCGAACGGCTCGCCGGTCAGACCCATCAGGAAGGCGCCGCGGCCACCTTGTTTCGGCAGTCTCTGGCTGAAACAGTGCAACTGCACATCGCCGAGCACTACCCGGTCCAACCCAGGCTGGCACACGTGGAAGGCGTCGAACGGCACTTCGATCAGCGCGCACAGCAGGTCGTCATCGATTACCTGCAGTCGGAGTTGGACAGCCGCATCGATCTCGATGCTCTGGCCGCCACGGTGGGAATGACGGCACGCAGCTTCCTCTCCGCCTTCTCGGCGGCCTTCGCGACGACCCCGCACCAATACCTGATCGAACAGCGCATTCAACGAGCCAAAACGCTGCTGTCCGGGACCACTGCCAGTATCACGGAAATTAGCGCCACCGTCGGCTTCTCCACCCCAAGCCACTTCGCTACGAGCTTCAAGCAGCGCGTCGGCGTGACCCCCACCGCCTACCGGACCAACAGCTGAACCAGCGTTTCTCGAAAGATCCGGTGAGCCGAACGGGATTGTGGAATTCCTCACGCAGGGCCACTGTCGACGTGTCGACGGTGGTGTCGGGACGTCGGTGAGGTTCGGCGGCACGGCTTCGGGGCACACTGGCGGTGTGCTGCCCACCGGTCCGAAAGACGTCGATCCCTTCGTGCGCGTTCTCGGATCCCAGGTGCACAACCTGAGGGACGTCGACGTCGCAGCGCCCCGCGACGCATTCGTGGCCTTCACGGGGGTATCCGGTTCCGGTAAGTCCTCGCTTGCGTTCGGGACGATCTACGCCGAGGCGCAGCGCAGATACTTCGAGTCGGTCGCGCCGTACGCGCGGCGTCTGCTGCTGCCCGCCGGCGCGCCGAAGGTCGACGACATCACCGGCCTCCCGCCGGCCATCGCACTGCAACAGCGAAGGGGAGCGGGGACGTCACGGTCGACCGTCGGCACCGTGACGACGCTGTCGAATCTGTTGCGGATGCTCTTCTCGCGGGCAGGCACGTACCCGCCAGGGGCGACCGAGCGACTGGACTCCGATTCGTTCTCGCCGAACACCGCAATTGGCGCGTGCCCGGAATGCCATGGCATGGGGCGCATTCACCGCGTCACCGAGGAGACGCTCGTCCCCGACCCGTCACTGACCATCCGCGAAGGCGCGGTGGCGGCGTGGCCGGGAGCATGGCAGGGCCAGAACCTGCGTGACATCCTCATCACCCTCGGCTACGACATCGACAAGCCGTGGCGGGCTCTGGCGAAACGCAAGCGCGACTGGATCCTCTTCACCGACGACCAGCCGACCGTCGAGATCGATCCCAGCCAACATCCGGTGACCGCCGACTACTACTACAACGGCACGTTCTCCAGCGCCGAGCGTCACGTCCGGCACACCCTGGCGAATTCGCAGAGCGCGATGATGCGGCGCCGGGTGCTGCAGTTCGTCGACAGCGTCCGGTGTCCCGTCTGTGATGGCTCGGGTCTGCGGCCGGAGGCGTTGCGGGTCACCTTCGCCGACAAGACGATTGCGCACTACGTCGCCATGCCACTCACCGACCTGGCGTCCGCGCTGGAGCCTGCGGCGACTTCCACCGACGCCGAGGCGGCCTACGAGTCCACCGAGTCGGGCGAGCACACGGAGGTGGCCACGATGATCGCCGCCGACCTCGTCGCGCGGATCCAGGTCCTCGTCGATCTCGGGCTTGGCTATCTCAGCCTGGACCGGCGCACCCCCACGGTGTCACCGGGGGAGCTGCAGCGACTTCGGATCGCGACCCAGTTGCGGGCCGGCCTGTTCGGGGTGCTCTACGTGCTCGACGAACCGTCTGCGGGGTTACACCCGGCCGATGCCGAGCCGCTGCTCGACGTCCTCGACCGGTTGCGGCGCGCTGGGAATTCGCTATTCGTCGTCGAACACGACATGGACGTGGTTCGCCGCGCGGACTGGATCGTCGACGTCGGCCCCGGCGCAGGCGAACTCGGCGGCGAGGTGCTCTACAGCGGCCCGGTGCCCGCGCTGGCTGACGTATCCGCCTCGGTAACCCGCCGCTACCTCTTCGACGACGCGGTACGCGACGCCAGGCCACCACGGGTGGCATCCGGGGCTCTGCGGTTGCGCGGCATCTGCTTTCACAACCTGCGCAACCTCGACGTCGAGGTCCCGCTCGGGGTGTTCACCGCCGTCACGGGGGTCTCCGGGTCGGGCAAGTCCACGTTGGTGTGCAAGGTCGTCGGCGACGTCGTCACACGTCACCTTGGCCCAGGTAGCGCCGAACCGGACGAGCCGGAGCCCGGCGAGCCGGACACCTCCATCATCGACGCCGATCTCGATGCAGGCATCGGCGTGACGGCCGACGGCATCGAGGTCATCGACCGGCTGGTGACCGTGGACCAGCGGCCGATCGGACGGACGCCGCGGTCCAATCTTGCGACGTACACCGGCATGTTCGACGCGGTTCGCAAGGCGTTCGCGGCAACCGGTGAAGCCCGTCGCAGGGGATGGACGGCAGGCCGGTTCTCCTTCAACGTCGCAGAGGGTCGTTGCCCAACCTGCCAGGGCGAGGGGTTCGTCGCCGTCGAATTGCTCTTCCTCCCTGGCACTTACGCGCCCTGCCCCACCTGTCATGGTGCTCGCTACTCGGAGGAGACGCTCGAGGTCCGCTATCGCGACCGAACCATCGCTGACGTCCTCGCGATGACTGTCGACGAGGCGGCAGAGTTTTTCTCCGACATCCCTGGCGCGGCGAGAAGCCTTGCGGCCCTGCGTGATGTCGGGCTGGGTTATCTACGACTCGGGCAGCCTGCGACCGAGTTGTCCGGCGGCGAGGCGCAACGCATCAAGCTGGCGTCGGAATTGCAGCGGGCGCGTCGTGGGCACACGTTGTACGTGCTCGACGAGCCGACGACCGGCCTGCACCCGGCTGACGTCGAACTGCTGGAGCGTCAGCTGCACCGTCTGGTCGATGCGGGAAACACGGTCGTGGTCGCCGAGCACGACATGGGTGTCGTGGCCGGTGCGGACTGGGTGATCGACCTGGGACCGGGCGCCGGTGATGCCGGCGGCCGGGTGGTCGCGGCAGGCACACCGGAAGACGTTGCGAGCGCGGGAGACAGCCGCACGGCACCCTATCTCGCTGCGCGATTGGGTCAGCCGTTTTCATCCGTAGCGCGGTGACGGCCCGTGTAGACGTCCACCGGAGTCGACGGTTCCCGGTTCGGCGTCCAGCCATGACCGAAGAGCTCCAGGGACGGGTCACCGGCAGACGGGACTGATCCGGGCGGTGTGGTGCGTGCACCAACCTCGTCGTTCCGCTCCTTGAGCGGCCAACTGCCTTGATCGATCATCGGGTGCCCCCTTGCCTGCGTGTCATTGCTTGATGCAGTGCTACTACCCGCTTTTCGCCGTCCTCAAAAGTGCCTCTCGGCGACACATCGCCG
This sequence comes from Mycobacterium sp., assembly GCF_050701675.1. Lineage (GTDB taxonomy): Bacteria > Actinomycetota > Actinomycetes > Mycobacteriales > Mycobacteriaceae > Mycobacterium. The sequence goes on from NZ_JBOGDD010000108.1 coordinate 3,926, forward strand.
TCACGTCATCGCCACCGGCGGCGCCTTCCCTGCGGTGATCAGGTCCTCGGCCAATTCGTAGTCGTCGTCGGCGTTGCACGTCAGGACGCCGGCGGCAGCCCCGTCGGCCTCGTACCAGACGGTGAAGCCCCCGTCGCGCTCGAGCAGGCGGCTGCGGTCATAGCCGTCGCCCCACGCGTGATACTTCAGGGTGGCGTCACCGATCGTCGTCCAGAAGCCGGGAACTCCAGTCCATTTCGCGTGTCCGCCGGCCGCGTTCGTCCCGGCGACGCCGCCCTGGTCCGTCGCGTCCTGCCAATGCTCCACCGCGATCGGACGCCCGGCGTCGGCGTTGTAGGCGAACGCCACGTCACCGGCGGCGTAGACGTGCTGGCTCGACGTCCTCATGTCGGACCGGACGACTATTCGTGAGTCGCTGATCGCCAGGCGGGCCGCCCTGGCGAGTTCACTTCGTGGCGCGACCCCGGTGGCGGCGAGGATCACATCCCCCTTGGCCGTGACGCCGTTGTCGAGGTGTACGGCGCCGTCGGCGATGCTCTCGACCGACACCCCGCCGGCGTAATCCACGCCCGCGTCCTCCAACATCCGTTTGATGCGTTGTCCCGCATCGGTTCCCAACCGCTTGGCCTGAGGAACGCGATCGGGTGCCACCAGCGTCACCGCTAGGCCTCGCATCGCCAGCGAGGCAGCGGCCTCGCAGCCGATGAACCCGGCGCCGATCACCACGGCGGAACGTGCATTCTTCGCGGCGTAGCGCAGTCGCTCGGCGTCGGCGAGTGATCGAAGTTGCAGCGCGGACCCGCCGCCGTCCACCGTCAGCGGCGACGGGCTGCTTCCGCACGCGAGGACCATCGACCGGAAGGGGTAGCTGACTCCGCCCGCCGTGACCTGCCGCGAAGCGACGTCGATGTTCTCGACGGGGTGGGAGAGCACAAGCTCGATCCGACGCTCGTCGAACCACTGTGACGTGTGGAGGGCGACGTCGTCGGTATCTCCGCGGAGGTATTCCTTGCTCAATGGTGGTCGCGCGTACGGCGGATGGCGGTCGTCGGTGAGGATGAGCACCGGGCTGACCGGGTCGTGCGCGCGAAAGGCCTCGGCGGCAGCGACGCCCGCTGGGCCGCTCCCGACGACGATCAATCCGGCTGAGTCCATGGCGCGGGATACCCCGGGCGGTGCCCCTTTACACCGGGGTTCGTTGCCGGGGGTCTGGCGCGGCGGTGTTCATGCAGGTGAGAAGGTCCGCGCGGGCAGTACGCTCCAAACGTTCTCGCGATCAAGATCGCCTGTATATGGTGACGCGATGATCGGCGCAGCCCGGGTGCCCACTACGGCCCTGGCTGCCGTGCTCGGCAGCGCCCTCGCGTGGTGTGGCGTCCTCGGCATGGGGCCCTCATCGGCGATTCCCTGGGGGAATGCCCAGGGCCAGTTGGCATTCGGGGGTTTCCCGCGTACCTATCTGGTTCATGCTCCGGCGGGCAATGATCATCCGGCGGGGCTGGTGATCAACCTGCACGGATCCGGTGCGTCGGGTGCGGCGCAGGCGGCGATCACGAACTACGACGCGATCGCCGATGCGCTCGGTTTCGTCGTGGTGTATCCCGACGGCATCGACCAGAGCTGGGCCGATGGCCGCGGGGCCTCCCCGGCCGACCACGCGGGTGTGGACGACGTCGGCTTCCTGGTGGCACTCGTCGATCGGCTCGTTCGCGACTATGGCATCAACCCTGGCCGGGTCTTCGCAACGGGCATCTCCGCGGGCGCCTTCATGGCCAACCGGCTGGCCTGCGACCGGTCCGACGTCATCGCGGCCATCGCACCGGTCGCAGGCACGCTCGGCACCGGTGTCCCGTGTAACGCGTCGCAACCCGTTTCGGTCCTGGAATCGCACGGGACCGCCGACCCGGTCGTGCCGTACGACGGTGGCACCATGCAGGGGCTCGGAGGGGTCAGCGACATCGTCGCAGCGCCGGCGATGGCATCGCGGTGGCGCAATCTGGACCGCTGCGGAGGCGCACCCGTCGAAGACGTCCTCCCGTCCACCGGTGACGGCACCGCGGTGCATCGCTTCACTGCGGTCGGATGCGCTGACGGCGCCGACGTCGTCCTATTGCGCATCGACGGGGGTGGACACACCTGGCCGTCCGGGACCCTCGCCCTGCCGACGGGTTCGGTCGGGGCCACCACCGACGTCTTCAACGCCTCGCTCGGCAGCGCTCAGTTCTTCGCCGCCCACGGCAGGTGACCGGTTACAGCTGCGCCCAGACCGTCTTCTGCTTCAGGTAGGCGTCGAGGCCGTCCTTGCCGAACTCCTGGCCCCAACCGGACTGCTTGTAACCGCCGAACGGCACGTCATGGTCGAACACCAGCTGGCAGTTGATCTGGACACTGCCTGCCTGCAGCCGCTTGACGATCCGGTGGGCGCGAGTGACGTTGGTGGTCCACGCGGTGGCCGCTAGCCCGTAGCTGGTGTCGTTGGCCATCGCAACGGCTTCGTCTTCGTCGTCGAACGGGATGATGGACACCACCGGCCCGAAGATCTCCTCCTTGTAGAGCCTGCTCGTGGCCGGATCGACTCCTGTGAGCACCGTCGGGTGGACGAAGTAGCCCTTTCGGTCGAGCCGGTACCCCCCGGTCACCACCTCGACGCCGTCGCGCTTGCCCTCGTCGATGTAGCCAAGAACGCGGCTGAGCTGTTTGGCACTGATCAAGGGACCGCTCATGACGCCCTCTTCGGTGGGGCCGCCGTACTTCATGAAGTTCGCGACTCCGGCGATGCCCTCGACCACCTGGTCGTACACCCCGCGCTGGACGAAGATCCGCGAGCCGCACACACAGCCCTGGCCGGAGTGGATGAAGATGCCCATCGCCGCTCCGAAGATGGCCTTCTCCAGGTCGGCGTCGTCGAAGATCAGGACCGGCGACTTTCCGCCGAGTTCCAGCATGACCTTCTTGAGGTTGCCCGCCGAGGCCTGCACGATCATCTTGCCGACCTCGGTCGACCCGGTGAAGGCGACCTTCTCGACGTCGGGGTGCGCGCTGATGGCCGCGCCCGCCGTATGCCCGTAGCCGGTGATCAGGTTGACCACACCGTCGGGTACCCCGGCTTCGCGGATCAGCCGGTCCAACAGAAGCGCCGAAAGCGGGGTCTCCTCAGCGGGTTTCACCAAGCTGCTGCAACCCGCGGCGAGTGCGGGTGCGATCTTGGCGCAGGCGTTGAAGATGGGCCCGTTCCACGGGAAGATCAGCCCGACGACACCGTAGGGCTCCTTGAGGGTGTAGGCGTGCTGGTCGACATACCCTGCCGAGGCGATGCCGGTGGACCGCACGTTGTAGGCGGTGCCGTTGATCTTGGTGCACCACCCGGCGTAGTAGCGAAAGAATTCCGCGCAGGTGGGTACCACCAACTCCGACTGCATCTTCATCATGCCGGTGTTGGCGGAGTCGATCTCCGCGAACTCGGCCGCGTGCTCATCGATCAGGTCCGCGATGCGCCACAGGACCTTGGCCCGTTCGGTTCCTGGCAGCCCCGACCAGACCCCGGCCTCGAACGACGCCTTCGCGCGGGCCACTGCCTCGTTGACGCCGTCGGCGCCGCAGTCGGTGAATTCGGTGATCTGCTCTTCCGTCACGGGATCGATGATCGGAATCACGTCACCGGTGCCGGGCCGTTCACGTATCTCGTCCAATACCGACTGCACTGTCATCCTGGCCCTCGACTCCTTCGATCCTGGTTTCGCTGAAGAGTGTGTCGCACAATGGATTTGAAAACTCGTGACCGGACCCGTCGTCAAGCGCCTCTCGGAGTTGGGATGGAACGGGATCGCGGGGCCGCATTATGCTGAGCACCTGCTTAGCACCCGCGGCGGGCAGAGGTCAATAGAGCGCCCGCGGGAAAGTGGCGCGGCGAAACGTCACCGGGCAATTGGCGGGCCGACTTCGGCCAGCGTGTGGTCAGGCGGGGTTGGATCGCACGCGGTGGGAATTCTTGATCCGCGGAGCCAGTTGGACGACCTCCGGAACGACGGTCGGATTCGCATACGCCAGGGTGACCAGCGACACCAGTGTGTTGGCGACGTCCTGGAGAGCCGACATCCGCGCGGGAAGCTGACCGTGTTCTGACCATGACTTGAACAGCTGGGACAGCAGGTCGCGGTCGGCGCCGCGAAGAATCTCGGTGTCCTGTGTCGGACCCATGCCGACGCGCACGACGGACAAGTGCGGGTGTTCACTGCGCCACGAGTTCAAGATCTCGTCGAGCGCGGCCTTGCTGGCGCTGTAGGCGGCGACTCCGGCGCGCGGACGGCCGACGTCGAAGCTCGAGGCGACGAGCACCACCCCGTTCTCGGACAGGTGCGGCAGCGCGGCCCGCAGGACGTTGTTCGCGCCCAATGCGTTGACGCTGAAGGCGTGAATCCAGGTCGTCACGTCGGTGTCCTCGATGTGAGCGAACGGTATGACCGTGCTGGTGAAGACCACGGCGTCGAGACCGCCCAGCGTCTCGACCGCGGCATCCACCACCCCGGGGATGGCCGCCGAGTCCTCCACGTCGAGTTCGAACGCCGAACCGCCGATGGTGTCGGCGAGCTGAGTCAGCAGCTCCATCCGTCGCGCAGCGACGGCAACCTTGGCGCCGCGCTCGGCGGCGCTGGCGGCGACCGCGTGGCCGATGCCCGAGGACGCCCCGACGACGAGCAACCGCAGCCCCTCGGCGTCGGCATGTTGAGAAGTCACTGCAAACCACCTTCGGCAAGAACGGTAATCATGTTCTCGCCACCTTAGAGCGTCGACAAAGGATTGCCTAAGCTGGTTCGCTCGCCCGGCCTCGAGCGACTATTGGAGCACCGCGCACAGCGCCTCGATGGCACCGGCCCATGCGCTGTCGGACGGGGCCGCATATCCGATGATCAGGGCATCTCGCTGCGCCAACCCCGATTCGGAATCCTCGACCTCGTAGCGGTACTCCGCCAGGCCGCTCACCGCCAGACCACGCCGGGCCGCTGCCTCGACGACCGAGCGCTCGGTGCCACGCGGCAGCTCGACAACGGCCTGCAATCCGGCGGCGATACCGGTGACGCGGACGCCGGGAGCCCGTTGGTCGAGCACGGCGACGAGCTGGTCGCGCCTGCGCCGGTACTGCAGGCGCATCGAGCGCACATGACGGTCGTAAGCGCCCGAGGAGATGAACTCGGCGAGCGTCAGCTGCTCGAACGCACTCGACCAGTCGACGGGCCCCTTGACCATCAAGACCTCCGCGATCAGCTCCTCTGGCAGCACCATCCAGGCGAGCCGCAGGCCCGGCGCGAGCGACTTGCTGACCGAACCGATGTAGACCACCCGCTCCGGGTCGAGGCCCTGTAGCGCGCCCACCGGCTGTCGGTCGTATCTGAATTCCCCGTCGTAGTCGTCCTCCACGATCAGCCCGCCGGCGGCACGCGCCCAGTCGACGGCCGCCGCGCGCCGTTCCGCCGCTAACTCCACTCCCGTCGGATACTGATGGGCCGGCGTCAGCAGCACTGCGCCCGCTTCTCGCAATTGCGCCAAACCATCTGTGCGCGCGCCACTTTCGTCGACGTGCAGGGACGGAATACGCAGCCCTGCACCGGCAAGCACGCCCCGATAGACGTCGAAGCCGTAGGACTCGACGGCGACCGCCCGCACCCGCCGCGCCCGCAGTGTGTGTGCCATCAACGTCAGCCCGTGGTGAAAGCCGGAACAGATGACGATCCGATTGGCGTCGGCGCGTACCCCTCGAGACCGCGCCAGGTACTCCGCGAGCACTGCGCGCAGTTCGATGCGGCCGGCAGGATCGCCGTAGCCGAAGGCGTCGTGCGGTGCGACGGTCAGCGCGCGCCTGGCAGCGGCGAGCCATTGGGTGCGGGGAAACTCCGCGAGATTCGGCGACCCCGGCAGCAGGCCATAGGTGGGCCGGCTTCGCACCGGGCTGGAGTGGGCCGCAGGCGTGGCGGTGCGCGGCGTGGCCCGTCTGGCCACCCTGGTGCCGGATCCCTGCCGTGCGACGAGCCAGCCCTCGGCGATCAGTTCCGCGTACGAATCGGCCACTGTGTTGCGCGCGACGCCGAGGTCGGCGGCCAGTGAACGCGACGACGGCAGTCTGATGCCCGGTGCCAGGCGCCCCGTGCGGACGGCCTCGCGCAAAGCGTCCATGAGTCCGGCCCGCAAACCGGGCCCGGCGAGGTCCAGATGCAGGTCGCGCCCGACTACGAAGGCCTCGCCCTCTGGAGTAGTGGCCCAGTCATCCGTCATGAAATTGGACCATAGACCCGTGCCACTTCATGGGTAGCGTCGGACTCGAGATCGGAATCATCCCGATCAGAACCACGAAGGAGTAACGACCATGCGCATCTACTTCGCGGGTGCCTCCGGGGCGATCGGCACTCGCCTCCTGCCCATGCTGCTCACCGCAGGGCACACGGTGGGCGCGATGACGAGGTCGGCGGAGAAGGCCGGTCAGCTGGCGTTGGTGGGAGCACAGCCGATCGTCTGCGACGTCTTCGACCGCTCGGCGTTGACCGGCGCCGTTCGCGCCTTCGCACCCGATCTGCTCTTGCACGAACTGACCGACCTCCCGGACGATCTGGCGAACTTGCCGCGGGAATCGCTGTTGAACGCGCGGATACGAAGCGAGGGCACCAGGAACCTCCTCGACGCCGTTGCGGATCTGAACCGGACGAAGGTCGTGGCGCAGAGCGTCGCGTGGACGATGGAGCCAGGACCGGAAGCCGACGCCGTCGCGGCTCTGGAGGAGGGCGTCCTTGGGGTGTCCGGCGTCGTCCTTCGCTACGGCTTCTTCCACGGGCCAGGCACCTACTTCGAAGGGCAACTTCCGCCCGCCCCCCGCGTGCACATCGACGCCGCCGCAGCCCGGACCCTGGAAGCCCTCGATGCGCCGACGGGCATACTGACGATCGTCGATGACTAGCCAGCACGACTACGGAACGCTGAAAGTGACCGCCGCACATGAAGATCTGCGTCTTCCTCTCCGCCGCCGACCTCGACGATCGTTACACCACGCCCGCGCGCGAGTTCGGTGAACTCGTCGGAAGGGGCGGCCACACCCTGGTGTGGGGTGGATCGGACACCGGTCTGATGAAGGTCGTCGCCGATGCAGTGCGGGAAACCGGAGGGCGCCTGGTCGGAATCTCCGTGGAGTTCCTCAGAGACCGGGCGAGGCGGGATTCCGACGAGATGGTGATCACCAGGGACCTCGCCGAGCGGAAGGCCGTGCTGCTCGCCAGCTGCGACGCGGTGGTGGTGATGGTCGGCGGTCTCGGCACCCTCGACGAGGCGACCGAGATCCTGGAGCTGCGCAAACACGGACTTCACGAAAAGCCGGTCGTGCTGCTGAACTCCGCAGGCTTCTACGACGGATTGGCGCTGCAACTGCGCCGGATGGACGAGGACGGGTTCCTGCCGATCCCGTTGGCCGGGTTGATTCACTTCGCCGAGGACGGTGCGGGTGCGCTCGCCCATCTCGAGGAGTCCGTCGGTCGGCGGTGACGCGGCGACCCGCGCTTTCGCTATCGTCGGGCGGTGCACCTTGAGGAACTGCAGTGGTTCGTCGTGCTCGCCGAGACCGAACACGTCACGGATGCCGCGGCCGAATTGGGCATCAGCCAGCCGACGCTGTCGCGTGCCCTGGCCCGCTTCGAAGACCAGGCCGGGACGCAGTTGTTCGACCGGATCAATCGGCGGCTGCAGCTCAACCCGTATGGGCAGATCATGCTCGAGCACGCCCGGCGCAGCCT
>NZ_JBOGDD010000109.1:0-5091 GCF_050701675.1 Mycobacterium sp.
ATCTGGGCTCGAGCTTCTCCGTCATCGCCCCCGTTACGGCGGCCGTGGCGTCCAACGGAGCGGGCAGCGCACTCGGCGGCCTCATTGCCGTCGGCCTGCTGCTGATCCTCATCGGCGCGATCGTGCACCTCGTCGGCACCGGATGGCTCGACGCCACGCTGCCGCCGGTGGTGACCGGTGCCATCGTCGCGCTCATCGGGTTCAACCTCGCGGCCGCCGCGAAGTCGAACTTCGAGAAGGGCCCCGTAGTCGGGGTCGTCACCCTGGTGTTGCTCGTCGCGGTCCTGGCGTTCTTCCGCGGCATCATCGGCAGGCTGGCGATCTTCCTCGCCGTCGTCATCGGCTATCTCCTGGCGCTCGCACTCGGCGACGTCGACACCTCGGCGATCGCGTCGGCGCCCTGGATCGGCCTCCCCGAGTTTCAGACGCCGTCGTTCAACCTCGCGGTATTGCCGCTGTTCCTACCGGCGGTGATCGCGCTGATCGCCGAGAACATCGGCCACGTGAAGTCAGTGGGTCAGATGACCGGTACCGACACCGATCCGCTGGTGGGCCGGGCCATCGCCGCGGACGGCATCGCGACGACGCTGGCGGGGTTCGGTGGCGGATCGGCAACCACCACCTACGCCGAGAACATCGGTGTCATGGCGGCCACCCGCGTGTATTCGACTGCCGCGTACTGGATCGCGGCCGCGGTGGCGATCGTGCTGGCCATGTGCCCGAAGGTCGGTGCGGCCATCTCCGCGATACCGCCCGGCGTCCTCGGCGGGGCCACCATCGTGCTCTACGGACTCGTCGGCGTTCTGGGCATCCGCATCTGGCTGACCAACCACGTCGACTTCAGCCTGCCCGTCAACCAGATGACGGCCGCCATTCCCCTGATCATCGGCATCGCCGACTTCACCTGGCAGGCCGGATCCTTGATCTTCACCGGCATCGCCCTCGGTTCGATCGCGGCGCTGATCATCTACCACGGCATGCGACTGCTGGGCTTCCGTCAGGAGCGGACGACGGATTCGGTCGAAGCCCTCACGCCCCCTCCAACACTGCCGCTGGACCTCGGTTCATCAACTGACGGGCCACGATGAGCCGCTGAATCTCGCTGGCGCCCTCCCAGATTCGCTCCACGCGCAGCTCTCGATACATCCGTTCGGCGACGTTCTCGCGCATGTAGCCCCGACCGCCGAAGATCTGTACGGCGCGGTCGGCGACCCGGCCGCCCATCTCGGAGCAGTACAGCTTCGCCATCGAGGCCTGCGCATGCAGGGTCTTGCGGTCGGCGCCACCATCGATCGAGCGCGCCACCTCATACAGCATCGTGCGTGCGGCGAACAGCTCGGTGGCGCTGTCCGCCAGCATCCCCGCCACCAGCTGATGCTCCCCCAGTGGCTTGCCGTCGACCACCCGGTCCTTCGCGAACGCGGTCACCTCGTCGATCAACCTTTGCGCCGCACCGACACACCTGGCGGCCACCATCAGCCGCTCGAACCGGAACCAATCCTGCGTGAACGTCATCCCCTCACCCTCGGCGCCGACGAGATTCTGCACGGGCACCCGCACTCCGTCGAAGGCCACGATCGGGTGTTCGTCGGCGATGTGGTGCGAATAGTGCGGGGTGCGAACGACCTCAACGCCCGGCCAGGGTAGGTCGACGACCAGAAGGACGTGTTCACCGGAGAACGGGCCATCGACGAGGACGGCCTGCACGAAGCAGTAGTCGGCCAGGTTGTACGACGTGACGTGCCACTTGACCCCGTCGACGACGTATTCGTCGCCGTCGCGGCGCGCCGTGGTCCGCAGTGCCGAGACATCGGACCCGGCGAACTCCTCGGTGATGGCGTAGGCCTCGTGCTTCTCACCACGGACGGCGGGCAACAGCCAGCGTTCGCGCTGATGGTCGGTCGCCACCTCCACCCACCATTGGGGCGGGGTGGCCATCACCCACGCCAGACCGTTGGTGGCTCGGCCACACTGTTCCTGCACCAGGACCTGCTGCAGCGCGGTGCAACCCGGTCCGCCGACCGAGGTCGGCATGTTCGTGGCGTAGAGACCCAATTCGACTGCCCGCGCGTGGTGTTCGGCGGTCACCTCCTTGGGCAGAAGACCACCGGCGAGCTCGGCCTCGACTTCGAGCGGGATCAGCGAATCGACGAACTCGCGGGCCGTGGCCTGGATGCGCCGATCCGCTTCCGTCAACCCGTACATCAGCACTCCCTGCTCTTGACTGAGCGTTCAGTCTATGTCAGCGTTTGGTGCTATGACTAGTTCCGACATCGCCGACGTGGTGGTGGTCGGAGGCGGAACGATCGGTGCGTGGACGGCGGTGCTCCTTGCCGAAGCCGGCGTGGGGAAGGTCGTCCTACTCGAAGCCACCACGCTGGGAGACGGCGCCAGCAGCCGTGCCGCAGGGATGGTGCGGGCGCAGGGTGGCACCGAGACCGCGATCCGCCTCGGCCTTCGCGCCCAGGAGTTCTACACGGCCAGCGGCGACCGCTTCCCCATCGACTGCGGATTCAAGCCACAGGGCTATCTCATGCCCAGCTTCACGGAAGCCGAAGTGCGCCAAGCTCACGACCGCATCGCGCTGCAACAAAGCCTTGGCCTCGCCGTCGAGTGGCTCAGCAGTGACGAGCTCGACGGCAGGCACACGGGACTGGCCCCGGGCGTCACGATGGGCGCCTCGTACGCGCCAGGCGACGGCTACCTCGACGCACCGCGCAACGTGCTCGCCTACACCGCAGCCCTCACCACCACCGGGGTGGACGTCCGAGAGCACTGCGCCTTCACCGGTCTCCGCGCCAGTGCCGGCCGCGTCGTCGGCGTCGACACCTCCGACGGTCCGATCGACACCGCCCGCGTCGTCCTGACCGGCGGACCGCAACTCGCCGCGGTGGGCTCCCTCGCAGGCGCCCGGATTCCGGCGGGCGGCACGCGCCACCAGGTCGTGGTCACCGCCGCGCTCCCCGACCTCGACGTGAACGCGCTACCCATGGTGTTCGACGTGACGTCCGGAATCTACTGGCGCCCTGGAGAAAACGGCGGCCTGCTGTGGGGCATGAGCAACCCCGACGAGCCACCGGGCGTGGCGGTCGACTTCGACACCCTGTACTACCGCAAGGCGCGCGACCGCATCGAACAGCTCTTCCCTGCCGTCAGGGGCCTCGGCCTGCGGCGCTCTTGGGCGGCCACCATCGACTACACGCCGGACCACCTCCCGATCCTCGGTCCGCTGCTCACCGATGACGGCCCGGTCGACGGCACCGTGGTGGCCAGCGCAGCCGGGCACGGCATGATGTGGGGCCCTGCGGTCGCGCAGGTGGCCGCCGATCTCACCGCAACGGGCAGCTGCGACTGGCTCGACCTGACCGATCTCGGACTCGACCGATTCGACGCCGAAGGCAACAGTCGCGTTGCCCCGGAGCCGATCTCACTACCGTTCCCCGAAAGGGCCCCACAGTGATCACCAGCATGCTTCCCAACGCGATCGACGCCGAACTCGAGGACTGGGGCCCGCTCGACGAGGCCACCGACGCGCCGATGGCCACCCACGGGCTCGAGGTCTGGGTGGACGGTGATGCTAGCGCGGGCATCTGGCAGTGCGCGCCAGGGCCGTCGCGGTGGACGCTCGAGACCAACGAGGTGATCTACCTGGTCGCGGGCCGGATGACCGTGACCCCCGACGACGGCGAGCCATCGGAGATCGGCGTCGGTGACGTCGCAGTGTTCCCGAAGGGCTGGACGGGTACCTGGGACATCCACGAAACCGTCCGCAAGGTCTACTCGATCTTCTGAGCTCGCGCGATCACCAACGCGTCCACCGCCACCGCACCGCCCTGCGACACGATGACGGGGTTGGCCTCGACGGCTTCCAGCGAGTCGCCGAGTTCCAGCGCCAGCTGAGAGAAGGCCACGATCACGTGGGCCAGCGCGGTGACGTCGGCGGCCGGTGCGCCACGCCAGCCGTCGAGCAGCGGCCGGATTCGCAAGCCCTTGAGGAGCTTTAGGGCACCCTCGTGGGACACCGGCGGGTAGGCCAGGACGCGGTCGGCCATCAACTCCACCAGGACGCCTCCGGCAGCGACGACCAGCAGTGGGCCGAAGGCCGCGTCGCGGACGACGCCCACCGAGATCTCGACGCCGTCGGCAACCATCGGCTGGAGCGTCACCACCGGCCCCAGCCGTTCCGCGACGTCCGCGTACGCGGCCCGAAGCGCGTCGTCGTCGGCCAGGTCGAGTATGACCCCGCCGACGTCACTCTTGTGCTGGTGCGCAACGGTCTTGAGGACGACGGGATAGCCAGCCGAGTTCGCCGCAGCCAGTGCCTCGTCGACGTCGTGCGCCGTGGTCGGGCGGGCCACCGGGATGCCGTAGTCGGTGAACAGGTCGAAGGCCAGCGCGGGCTCCCAGTCGTCCAGCCGCACGCGCCAGCGGAGTTGGCGCTCCCCGTCGAGGGGCGGCGGGTGCCCTTCGATCTCGTGCGGCCAGTTGGCCAGCTGACCGAGCGCCACCAATCCGCTGCGGAATCCCTCGAGGATCGGAATCCCACTGCCGCGCAACCGTTGCGCTGTCGGCCCATCGATCGCCGAGGGGACCGACGTCAGCACGGCCAGCGGCGCGCTGGTCTCCGAGGCGACGTCGAGGATCGCGTCCGCATAGGCGGTGTCCCCGTCGAACTCCGTCACTAGATCGACGGCGAGTGCCGTGACCGCGACGGCGGCGTCCTCGGCCACGACGCGCAGACAGGCCCGGAACAGCGAGCGGGTGTCAGCGCCCGTGCCCCACACGTCGAGTGGGTTGGTGGCGACGAGCCCGTCATCGAGCAGATCGCCGACCGCCGTGAGGGACTGGGGCGACAGGTCCGCGTACTCGACGCCAAGATCGTGCGCGACGTCGGTTGCCAGCGCGCGCTCGGCCCCCGAGTCGTGCACGGTGGCAATACCGCTTCCGACACCGCGGCGCGTGGCTCTTCGTCCCGCACTGAACAACTCGATGGTGTCGGTAAGCTCGGCCATGTCCCTGACCCGCAGCGCGCCGACTGCATCGCACAGCGCCTGCCACGCGCTGTCCTCACCCGCGAGCGCACCCGAGTGC
>NZ_JBOGDD010000110.1:0-3234 GCF_050701675.1 Mycobacterium sp.
GTGCAGTGCCTGAAGGGTCCTGCGGTACGGAATGTGGCGGCTCTTGGCCCATGGAAGCTCCTCCAAAGAATGTGATGCAGGCCATGCAATCATGATCGATCAAATATCGCAAGATCTTGAGCGAAGATGATCGTGGCTAGGGTATGGACATGGCCGAGAAGCACGCCGAAGAGCGGTACGCACACCTGATCGACCTGCTGTCCCGCCAACCGATCGCATCGGTGGACGACATCCGCAACGCGACGGGTGTGAGCACGGCGACCATCCGGCGCGATCTGACCCTGTTGGAGTCACGCGGTCTGATCCGGCGCGTGCGCGGCGGCGCGTCACTGGTAGCGGCCTCAAGCGACTTGGATGACACCTTCGAACTTCGGCGCCGTCGCCACGCCCGGGAAAAAGGGGCGATCGCCGTCCTGGCAGCATCCGTGATCGAGCCGCGGTCGTCGCTCTTCCTCAACGACGGGAGCACCGCCTTGGCGGTCGCCGAAGAACTGATCGCCCGGGCACAGCCGGTGTGGGTGGCCACCTCCGGACTGAACATCGGCGAACGCCTGGCGACCGTGGCGGGCATGGAGGTGGTGGTGATCGGCGGCACTCTGCACGGATCGTCGTTCGGCACCAGCGGCCCGCTGGCCACAGCGGCGCTGTCCCAATTGAGCGCAGACGCGGCCCTATTGGGTTGCGACGGATTGGACTTCGAACTCGGCCCCCGATGGAACAGCCTCTTGGATGCCGAAGTCGCAGCGGTGATGGGTCGCCAAGCCAGGCGGGTGATCGTTCTGGCTGACGGCTCGAAAGTCGGCAACGTCGGGCGAGCCGGCACCCTGGGTTGGTCCGACGTCGATCTGGTCGTGACCAACAAGCTCGACGCGACCTGGCGCGAGATGCTCCGCGATCACAACGTCGAGGTTCTCGAAACCGAGTGAATGGCAACGGTTAGCCGATGAGCACGGCAATGCCGCCGTCGTCCCGTCCGGCCAGGACGGCGGCGTGGTCGGCGGTAGGCACCCGACCGACGAGCCCGTCCCGAATCAGAGCCGAGAGGCGTTCTTCGATCGGCTGCGTGGGACTATCGAGCGCACCCTACTGAGCCTCCCTGACGGCAGCAGTAGGGCGTTCAGTGGTCTCTCACGGATTCACCAGCACGCCAAGCTAGTTCGAGGGACAGCAACAGCCGCCGCAGCACCTCTCTTATCATGCGAGCATCGCTTGCCTGCAGTTCGGTCGCTAACTGGTCGACTTCCAGACCGGCCAGCACAGCTAAAATCAATCGGGCGTCAGCCTTCGGACTCGGTGACTCCAAGCTTTCCATCACCGCCTGCAATTGTGTGTTCAGCGTCGCTTGCCACGCGGAGGACGCTTTGGCCAGTGCAGGCCGCCGGACACCTTCGATCACGAACTCGTACTCTGCCTGCATCTGCATCCGAGTTTCGGTGAGGCCTGAGATGACGAAGTCCGCGAGCCGGTCGGCTAGGTCTGCGGCACTGGGGCTTTCCCCCATCCGCGCGATCGCCCGGGTAACGCGGGCGGTCTCATGCTGAACATGGCGATCAAAGGCGGCTTGGATCAGGTCGTCTTTGCTTTCGAAGTAGTATCCGACGGCACTCAACGGGATCGCCGCTTCGGCAGCGACGACACGCAAGGAGAGGCCGGCAATGCCTGCTCGACTGACGACGTGCAGAGCGGCGTCGATAATGGCGTTCTTCCTGGCGATACCACGGCGACTCGGAGGTGTCCGTGTCAGGCCGTCAGGAAGATCAGCGGTCTCTGCATGATTGTTGGTAGCGATGGTCAGCCTCCCTCAAACGCAGTGTCGCCAGCAGCGCCCGAAAGCCACGCGCGCACATTGGATCCTAGATCGGGCACTGAATATCCACCCTCGAGTACGGCGACGGTGGGAATGCCGAGACCGGAAAATGCTTGCCCCACACTGAAATAGTCAGTCGTGTCGAGCGCGGCGTCGCCAGCCGGGTCTCCGCGATAGGTGTCAAAGCCGAGCGAGACGACGACGACGGCGGGACTGTAGCTCGAGACGGCACTCAGGGCTCGATCGATCAGTTTCCCGTACGCCGCACCGTCGATCTCCGGGCCGAAGGGTAGGTTCAGCGTCGTGTCCCGTCCGTCGCCGGTGCCGGTCTCCTCGGCGTAGCCGGTGAAATAGGGATAACACCGGTCGGGATGGCCGTGCAGCGAGGTGTAGAACACATCGGCGCGATCATAGAAGATGGCTTGAGTTCCATTGCCGTGGTGGAAATCGATGTCAACAATAGCGACTTTGTCGGCACCCTGGTCACGCAGCCACTGCGCTGAGATCGCGGCATTGTTCAGGTAACAACCGCCGCCGAACGCGTCGGCCGAGACATGATGGCCCGGAGGTCGGCACAGCCCCAACGCCAACGGCGCGCCCCGCGCGACGTGACCGGCAGCAGTCACTGCAGTCGCAACGGATCCGGCTGCTGCCTCGAATGTGTTTGGCCCGACTCCGGTGATGGTGTCGAAGCAGTACTGCCCCAACGCACCTGCCTGGTGAGCAGCCTTGCGGCGAGAATGGGGGGCGTGCAGTCCCCGATGTGCGAAGGTGTCGGCGAACAGGAGATCGAGATCGTCGCAGGGAGAGTGCCCCTGCTCCCATGCTTGGGCCAGGAAGTCCACGAGTTCCTGGTCGTGCACGCGCCGAATCATCTCATCGACCGCCAGGCCGATTTGCGGTTCCACCATATTGATTCGGTGGTCACCGGCGAGGGCATTATGAATGGAATCCATTCTGGCGACAAGGTCGAAGGCTGCGATCGGCCTGCCGCACTGCACTTCCACTCGTGGAGCGTGACCCTGATGGTAAGGGCTGGTGACGACCGGGATGGTCGGGAGGTCGATGTTGGGCATCGCAGTCCTTTACAGTGCGGCTGAATCGGGAGTGACCGGTGCGAACTGGCTCGGTGCCACGGTGGTGGTACGGCTGCGGTAGGCCAGGGCGAGGTACACGACGGCAGTCACCGCGAGTCCCGGGATCCACGACAGGTCCGCGCCGTCGAATCTGTCAGCAAGGGGGCCCTTGAACCAGGCGCTCGAGACGAAGGGGAATCCGCTGAGGACACCGGCGAAGTAGGCGAGCAGGACCTTCAGGTTAAAGCCGTGGTAGGTCCAGGTCGCTGGGTTGTACCAGTATGGTCCGGACTTCACGTACATCGCCGGCACATCGTAGGTGCCGTGCTGTACCAGATAATAGTCCACGAG
>NZ_JBOGDD010000111.1:0-4058 GCF_050701675.1 Mycobacterium sp.
TCGACACTACCGCCACCTACCGACATTGATTCGGCGCGCAGCCTTCGCGGAGCTCAGGTGTGGGACCGCGTCGAGGACGTGCTGAGCGGCTGGCGCGGCGACCTGCCGCCGCAACTCTTAGGGAACAATGATGGTCATGCAGGCCATCGAAAGCGCCCGAGTAGAAGCCCTTCGCGAGGCCGAACGCAAGGCACACACGCTGTTCGACGAGGTGGTAGCGCGCGGGCTGATCGTGCCAGGCGTCGGCGAACGTCAGCTCAGCGACCAGATCCGCGACCTGGCCGCGGAACTGTTCGACACCAGGAAGTTCTGGCACAAGCGCATCGTGCGGGCGGGCGCCAACACGCTCCTGCCCTACGACGAGAACCCGCCGGACCGCATCCTGGACGCCGACGACATCCTCTTCCTCGACTTCGGCCCGATCTTCGCCGAGTGGGAGGCAGACTTCGGCCGGACGTACGTTCTCGGCGACGACCCGACGAAGCACCGGCTCGCCGACGATCTGCCTCGGATCTGGGAGTCGGGGCGGGCCCACTTCGCCTCACATCCGGACATCACCGGGGCACAGCTGTTCGCCTACGTCTCGGGACTGATCGCCGCCGCCGGGTGGGGCCACGCCACAGAACATGCCGGGCACCTGGTCGGCGAGTTTCCGCACGTGCGGATCGAGGGTGACAACCTCGAGAGTTACATTGCGCCTGCGAACAACAACCCGATGCGACGTCTGGATGCCGCCGGTCAGCAGTGCCACTGGATTCTCGAGGTGCATCTCGTCGACCGCGAACGTGGCTTCGGCGGATTCTACGAGCAGCTCCTCGACATTCCGTCGGCCTGACTCCTCAGCGCCGGGACCGGCTCAGCTTCCCCACTGGCGTGACCGCCGCATCCGGGGCCAGGGATCGTCTGCGGCCGGCCTTGCGCGCGACCAGGACCCAGGATGTGACGACCGTGACGAGCACCAGCACGAGGACCAGATTCTCGTCCTGCGCCGGGTACCACACTCCGGTGATGTAGTGGTCGATGAATCCGTCGGACGGCAGCGGTGCCATGCCCGCGCCTGCCCTGCCCCAGCGCTCCAACGCCGTCAGCGGGCAGATGAAGTCGACGACCTCGATCGCGACGCACCAGATCACCACGGGCACGTGCAGCCAGATGGTCTTGGGCCAGCGCAGCGCCAGGAATCCGCCGATCACCCCGTAGCCCACGAAGGCGAAGTGAACGGCGACGGTGACCACGACGACGATCGTGTAGAAGTTGGTCATTCTCACCACCTGCGAACTCGTGACAAGCCGACGTTAGGCACGATACCGCTCGATCCTTGACGGCGGCTGCACGGTTTCGCATCGATTCGAGCACCGATCCCCCATCGAGCTGGGAGGCTCTGGTATGCCTCTGCGTCAATCGATCGGTGCCCTCGTGTGCGCGGGAATGCTGTTGACCGCGTGCGCCTCCGTGGCACCCGTGCCGGAGAGCTCCGCGCCCACCGCCGACTCGGCCCAGGCCGATGAGGTGATGAGGATCGTCGACGACGTGATGGCGCAGTCGCACCTGCGGGCCGTGATCGTACGGGTGACGAAGGACGCCCGCGACATCGTCACCCGAGCGGTCGGCGAGTCCATGACCGGTGTTCCCGCCACCACGGACATGCACTTCCGCAATGGGGCGGTGGCGATCTCGTACGTCTCCACCCTGCTGTTGCGTCTCGTCGATCAGGGGAAGGTCAAACTCGACGACAGGCTGTCGACGTGGTTGCCGGAGGTGCCGCACTCCGACCGCGTGACCCTGGGCCAGCTCGCTCAGATGACCTCGGGCTACGTCGACTACGTCATCGGCAACACCGCGATGAACGACGCGCTCTACGCCGACCCGTTCCGGCAGTGGACCACCAAGGAGTTGCTGGACTTCGCCGTCGACCAGCCCCTTCAATACATTCCAGGGACCAACTGGAACTACGCGCACACCAACTACGTCCTGCTCGGACTGGCGTTGGAGAAGGCGACGGGCAAGCCGATGCCGAAGCTGTTGTCGGACAACGTGTTGAAGCCGCTCGGCCTGACCAATACCGCGAACTCCGACACCGCCGAGATTCCGGCACCGGTGCTGCACGCCTTCACCTCCGAACGTCGTGCAGCACTTCGGATTCCCGCAGACACTCCGTTCTACGAGGAGAGCACCTACTGGAATCCGTCGTGGACGATCACCCACGGCGCGATTCAGACGTCGAACATCTACGACCTCGAAGCCTCCGCGGTGGGGATCGGCTCGGGCAAGCTGCTCTCCAGGGAGTCCTACCAGAAGCTGGTGTCCACCGACCTGCGAGGCAAGACCAGGGCCCAGCCCGGCTGCACCACCTGCGCCCCGATGGGCGAGGGCTACACCTACGGAATGGGCATCGTCATCTCCGGTGAGTGGCTATTGCAGAATCCGATGTTCGCGGGGTACTCCGCCGTTGAGGCGTATCTGCCCGAGGAGAAGATCGCGATCGCCGTCGCCGCGACCTTCGCCCCCGAGGCGTTCGACGCCGAGGGCGACTACTCGAACGCCTCCGAGGTCCTGTTCCGCCGGATCGGCGCCGAGCTCGCCCCCGACCATGCTCCGCCGGCGCCCCCCGCGAAATAACCGCCGGTCACCCGTATCCTCTAACAGTGGCGAAGAAGGTGCTGTTCCTCTATAACGACCCCATCGCACCAGAGGCGATGCTCGGGAATGCGTTAACCGAATGTGGCTACGACGTAGAGGCATTCGAGGTGGTGTCGGCTGCCCGCCTCGAGGATCTCGCATTCGACGTGACGCTGCCCGACCCGCGCGGGTACGACGCCATCGTCCCACTCGGATCCCGCTGGTCGGTAAACGACGAGCTGGACTGGATCACCTCCGAGGTCGCGATGGTGCGGGACGCGCACGCGGCGGGCGTGCCGATGCTCGGCGTGTGCTTCGGCGGCCAACTCCTCGCCCACGCCCTCGGCGGCTCGGTGAGCCGCTCGCCCGCACCCGAGATCGGCTGGTACGACGTCGATTCCTCGCGGACGGACCTGATCCCGACCGGACCGTGGTTCGAGTGGCACTTCGACCGGTTCAGCGCGCCGGACGGGGCGGTCGAGATCGCCAGGAACGCCAATGCGTCACAGGCCTTCGTGCTGGGCCGCACGATGGGCCTTCAGTTCCATCCCGAGGTCGACGAAGAACTCCTCGAGCTGTGGTTGGCGGGCAACGGGCGCGACGAGATCGCCGAACTCAGCCTGACCGCCGACCAATTGCGCGATGCCACAACGCGAGTCGTCGACGACGCCACCAAACGAGTGCACGCACTCGTCCGCGCCTTCATCGATACCGTCGCTCAGGGCTGAGCATGCCCCAACTGGTGGGCCAGGACGTCACCGATCAGCGGCTGCCGGAAACGATGACCGACGGCCCGTAGCTTGACCGGATCCACCCGTTGGTCGGCCTCGGCCAGCTCACGCGCGCCCTGGCTTCCGAGCAGCAGCCGTGGCCCCAGCGAGGGCACCGGCAACACCGCGGGACGGTGAAGCGTGCGCGCAAGTGCCTTGGTGTAGTCGACATTTCGCACCGGGTTCGGCGCCACGGCGTTGACCGGCCCGGTGAGTAGGCCGTCGTACAGCGCTCGGTAGTACACCTCGATGAGGTCGTCGATCCCGATCCAGGACAACCACTGCCGTCCACTGCCGAGCCGACCGCCCAGCCCGGCCGCGAACAGGGGCCGCATCAGTTTGAGCGTGCCGCCCCGGGCGGCCTGCACGATGCCGGTGCGCACCGTGACCACCCTCAGCCCCGCTTCGACGGCAGGCTCGGTGGCCGCCTCCCAATCGGCGACGACGTCCGCGAGGAATCCGTCGCCGCGCCCGCTGTCCTCCGACAGCACGGCATCGCCACGGTCGAATCCGTAGTAGCCGATCGCCGATGCGCTGATGAACGTCCGCGGGCCGTCCGAGCCGGAAGCGGCGACCTCGGCGAGTCGGCGGGTCGGCTCGATCCGACTGTCGCGGATCGCCCTGCGATGCGCGTCGGTGAACCGGCCCGCGATCGAGGTCCCCGCCAGG
>NZ_JBOGDD010000112.1:0-4672 GCF_050701675.1 Mycobacterium sp.
GGCCAAGGGGATCCTGCCGATGGCCTTCGGCAACCTCGACAAGAGCCCGGGAATTCATCTGTTCGGGGTGGTCCAGGCCGCACTGGCGGGCGCGCCTGCCGTGAACGAACTGGTCAGTGGTCAGGGCGGTGCATGGACCGACGAGGCATCGCTCAAGGCAGCTCAGCAAGTCGCTGATTGGAGCAAGCAGGGGTATCTCACCCCAGGCGCAAACGGGGTGTCCCGCGATGACGCCGTCGCAGGATTCGGCAAGGGCGGGGCCCTGTTCACCCTGACTGGCACGTGGTTGCAGCAGACGATGCAGGACGACCTCGGCGCGGGTGTCGGTTTCACGACGCTGAACTCGACCGACGGTCAGCCCGCGACCACCGGCGGTCAGGGACTGGCGTGGGCGATCACCTCGAAGTCCGCGCATCCGGACGTCGCCGCCGCCTATGTCAACTTCATCTCCGACGCCAAGGCCGCCAAGACGCTCCTGGACACCGGCAATCTTCCCACGGTGTTGCCGACGGACTACCAGCCGCAGTCGGGCACCGTCGCCGCCGACATCGCGACCCAGTACCGCGACGTCCAGAAGGCCAATGGTGAAGTGCCGTATCTGGATTACTCCACGCCCACCTTCTACGACACCATCACCGCCGGGATGCAAGAACTCGTCGGCGGTCAGATCGACCCGCAACAGTTCGTCGACACCCTGCAGAAGGACTACGCGAGCTTTCTGGCGGGCAAGAAGTAACGATGACGCTGCACCAACCCGAGCAGCGGGCGACCCCACCGGGTGAGGGCGAGGTCGTGACGACCGACGATGGTGGCGCGCCCCCGCGGCGGCCCGCCCGTCGCTCGATGAAGGCCTATCTCTACGTGGCGCCGGCCTTCCTGGTGTTCGCGGCCTTCCTGGGTGCCCCGGTGGTGCAGACCGTGCAGTACTCATTCTACGACTGGGACGGCATGGGCAAGTCCACCCTCGCCGGCCTGTCGAACTATGTCGCCGTGTTCACCGACGAACGATTGCGTGACTCCTTTCTGCACGCGGGTGTGCTGATGTTGTTCTATGCCGCAGCACCGGTTCTCATCGCGCTGTTCCTCAGCGCATTGATCTCCCGGGCGCACGCGTTGAGGTCGATGTCGTTCTTCCGTACGGTGCTGTTCCTGCCGCAGGTGATCGCGACGGTGGTGATCGCGACCATCTGGATCTCGATCTACTCCCGCGACGGTCTGTTCAACCAGACGCTGCGCCTGGTGGGCCTCGACTCGCTCAGCCGCGTATGGCTGGGCGATCACACCTTCGCCCTGATCGCCATCGGTCTGGTCGGCACGTGGCTGAACATCGGTCTGTGCCTGGTGCTCTTCCTGTCTGGCATCGGCAACATCGCCCCCGAACTCTTCGAAGCCGCACGCCTCGACGGTGCCGGGCGGGCAAGGGAATTCATTGCGATCACGCTGCCGTCGCTACGTGGTCAGATCGCCGTGGCGCTGACGCTGACGGTGGTGTCCGCGCTGAAGACCTTCGACCTCGTCTTCATCACCACCCGCGGCGGCCCCGGCAATGCGACCACAGTGCCGGCCTTCGAGGCCTACAACCGGGCGTTCAACACCGGTCAGGTAGGTCTGGCTTCGGCCATCGCGGTCGTGCTGACCGTCGTGATCGTCGTGCTGACCGTGTCGATCAGCCGCATCGCCCCTCGGGAGTCCGAGTGAACCTCAGCCGCACCGAACGGATCGTCAACCAGCTGATCCTGGCCGCCTTCGCCGCGTTCGCCGTGATCCCGCTGCTGGGGGTCCTGCTGTCGTCGGTGACCCCCGCCAAGCAGAACTCCGGCGGGTTCTCGATTCCTCACTCCATCGACCTGGGCAACTACGGGGCGGCATGGAGTCGCGGGAACTTCAGCAGCTACCTCGTCTCGAGCGTGTTCGTGACCACCGCGGTGGTGATCCTCAGCGTCATCCTGGCGACGTTCGCCGGGTTTGCGTTCGCCCGCATGAGCTTTCGGGGCTCTTCGGTGCTGTTCTACCTGCTTCTGATCGGGCTGACCCTGCCGACGGAGGCGTTCATCATCCCGCTGTACTTCAACCTGCGGACCGTGGGGCTCACCGACACCTATTGGGCGCTGATCTTGCCGCAGACCGCGCAGTCACTGGCCTTCGCCGTGTTCTGGATGCGCAACCAGTTCCGGGGTTTTCCCGGCGAGATCATCGAGGCCGCACGCCTCGACGGCGCCAGCGATCTGCGGGTGCTCTGGAGGGTCGTCGTGCCGCCGTCCCTGGCGCCCATGATGACGATGGCCGTCGTCATCACGATGTGGACCTGGAACGAATTCCTTCTGCCCCTGGTCATGGTGGTCTCGGATAGCAGGCGCACCGCACCACTCGGATTGGCGCTGTTCCAGGGTCAGCACCTCACCGACTATTCACTGCTGGCGGCGGCCGGGGTGATGGTCGCACTGCCGATCGCCGTGCTGTTCTTCGCGTTGCAGAAGCGGTTCATCAACGGCATGGTCGGCGGCATCTCGTCACGCTGACCCCGTCCCGACCACGATTCAAAGGAGCAAATCCCATGGCTGCCATTCGATTCGAGAAGGCCCAGCACTGGTACCCGAAGGCGCCGACAGCCGCGGTGGCCGGGATGGACCTGGACATCGCCGACGGCGAGTTCATGGTGTTGGTCGGCCCGTCGGGCTGTGGCAAGTCGACGACACTGCGAATGTTGGCAGGCCTCGAGGAACTCACCGCCGGTTCCATCTATCTTGGCGACCGCGACATCTCGACCACGGCCCCCAAGGACCGCGACATCGCGATGGTGTTCCAGAACTACGCGCTCTACCCCCACATGACAGTCGGCGGCAACATGGAGTTCTGCCTCAAGAACGCAGGCATGTCCAGAGCCGAACGCAAGCGGCGGGTGGCCACGGCCGCAACGACGCTCGGGCTCACCGACTACCTCGACCGCAAGCCCAAGGCGCTGTCGGGCGGCCAGCGGCAGCGGGTCGCGATGGGCCGGGCCATCGTGCGCAATCCGCAGGTCTTCTGCATGGACGAGCCGTTGTCGAACCTCGACGCCAAGATGCGGGTGCAGACGCGCACCGACCTC
This sequence comes from Mycobacterium sp., assembly GCF_050701675.1. Taxonomy (GTDB): domain Bacteria; phylum Actinomycetota; class Actinomycetes; order Mycobacteriales; family Mycobacteriaceae; genus Mycobacterium. The sequence continues at coordinate 3,089 of NZ_JBOGDD010000112.1, forward strand.
GCCAAGCTGCAACGCGACCTGGGCGTCACCACCGTCTACGTCACCCACGACCAAACCGAGGCGATGACCATGGGCGACCGCGTCGGCGTCATGAAAGACGGTGTGCTGCAACAGGTCGGGGCGCCGATGGACCTCTATGACCGACCCGCCAACGTCTTCGTTGCCGGGTTCATCGGCTCACCTGCGATGAAGTTCCTCGACGCGAAGCTCAGTGGTGCGTCGGTGACGGTGGGCGGGCACACGATGGCGGTGCACCGTCCCGACGGCGCGGACGGCCCCGTCGTCATCGGAGTGCGGCCGGAAGGCTGGCGCCTGACCTCCCCCGGGGCCGGTATCGCGGTTGCCGTCGGAGTGGTCGAGACCCTGGGGGCGGATGCCTACCTGTACGGCAACGCCAAGATCGAAGGCGGCGACGTCGACATCATCGCCCGCATCGGCGGCCGCGAGCACATCGGGACGGGTGACACGGTATACGTCACCGCGGACGCCCACGCGATTCATCTGTTCGATCAGGTGACCGGCGTGCGAATCAGCTGACGGGCGAGCAGCTCCCGCGCGACGCTGACCGAGTCGACGAGGGGTGCAACGCAACCGCCTTGAGTGCCTTCGTCATCGATCCGGTGGCGGCGGAGAGTGCTGCTCAACGGCCTTCACCTGCCACAGCACCCCGAGCGTGCGGAAGCAGCTCGACCCCTATTGAGGCTCGCGTTGAAAGTCGCGGCTCAGTTGCTTGGCGACGCGTTGGAGAATGGGCACGATGCGTTCACCTTCATCCAACGTCACCCGTCCTGCTGGGCCCGAAACAGAAATGGCCGTCACATTGGGTGCGTTGGGCACCGGCACGGCGAAGCACCTCACCCAGAGTTCCCGTTCGGCTTCGTCGATGGCGTAGCCGCGTTCCCGGCTGCGTTCGAGTTCGGCGATCAGGGTGTCGGCGTCTGTGATGGTGTTCTCGGTGTACTGCGGCATGCCGACGCGGTTGACGAGTGCGCGCACCTCGCTATCTGGCAGTTGCATCAGCAAAGCCTTGCCGATCCCGCTGCAGTGGAGGCGCACCCGACCGCCTACCTCCGTGAAAATGCGCATCGAGTGCGCCGACGGAACCTGCGCGACGTATACCGCCATCGTGGCATCAAGCACTGCCATCTTGGCGGTCTCGCCGGTCTCCTCCACCAATTCTGCTAGGTGCGTGCGGGACGACGTTCCAAATTGTTGGGTGGCGCTCTCGCCAAGCCGAATCAATCGAGGACCCAATGCGTATCGCCGGTTGGGCAGCTGGCGCGCGTAACCGAGGCTGAGCAGAGTCCGTATGACGCGGTGGATGGTTGGTATCGGCATGCCAGTTTGCTCGGCCAGCGCGCTCACGCCGATTGGTCCGCTTTCGGTCGCCATGGCTTCGAGGATCTCGAAGCCACGCTCGATCGATTGGACGCCACCCGTACTCGGTGACTTAGCCACGTGCACCCCTGTCGTTCCGACCTAGCTTTTGGAAGGTTTCGGACATTCCACTATAAGGAAAAGTTAATCCGCCACTCGGCTGGGTGAGGTTTGCGGGGGAGTGCGGTAGGCCTACGTTGGCGCCCC
>NZ_JBOGDD010000113.1:0-2267 GCF_050701675.1 Mycobacterium sp.
CTGCCGAATTCACTCCGAATACTCTCGTGCGCAATGTGATTCCGATACATGAAGACGCCGTGAGGCTGCACCCATCGGAGCCGTGAGCACGCGCTTCCAATCGAGCACGAAAGGACCGTCGATCTCAGTGTCCAAGATCGTCTGTGTGCTATACCCCGATCCTGTCGACGGCTACCCGAAAGCGTATGCGCGCGACGACCTCCCTCTGCTGAGTCGGTATCCCGACGGCCAGTCACTCCCGGCGCCGGCGGCCATCGACTTCGCACCGGGTTCACTGCTGGGGAGTGTGACCGGAGAGCTGGGACTTCGCACCTACCTTGAGAGTCAGGGCCACGAACTAGTCGTCACGTCGGACAAGGACGGCGCGGACTCGGAGTTCGATAGGCATCTCGCCGATGCCGAGGTCGTCATCTCGCAACCCTTCTGGCCGGCTTACTTGACGGCGGAACGCATAGCCCGCGCACCCAAGTTGAAGTTGGCGCTTACCGCTGGAATCGGTTCGGATCACGTCGATCTCGACGCGGCCATCGAGGCGGGTATCACCGTCGCAGAGGTGACGTTCTGCAACAGCATCAGCGTCGCAGAACACGTGGTGATGATGATCTTGGCCCAGGTGCGCAACTACCTACCGTCGCATCAATGGGTTCGCGACGGCGGCTGGAACATCGCCGACTGCGTGAAACGGTCCTACGATCTGGAGGGCACGCAAGTCGGCACGATCGCGGCTGGCCGCATCGGTCTTGCGGTGTTGCGTCGATTGGCACCGTTCGACGTCGGCCTGCATTACTTCGACAAGCATCGGCTGCCAGCCGAGGTCGAAGCCGAACTGGGCCTCACATATCACCCGTCGGTACCAGAGATGCTTCCCCACCTCGACGTCGTCACGGTCAACGCCCCGCTTCACCCGGAGACGCGCGGCCTGTTCGACGACGACTTGATCACCGCGATGAAGCGCGGCGCGTACCTCATCAATACCGCCAGGGCACTGATATGCGACCGTGACGCTATTGTTCGCGCGTTGCAGAGCGGTCAACTCGGCGGATGCGCCGGTGACGTTTGGTACCCGCAACCGGCGCCGTCGGACCATTCGTGGCGGACGATGCCCCACCATGGGATGACACCCCACATCTCGGGTTCGTCGTTGTCGGCGCAGACCCGCTATGCGGCCGGTACCCGCGAGATCCTGGAAAGCTACTTCGCAGGCACGCCGATCCGTGAGGAGTATCTCATCGTCGAGGGCGGGACACTGGCCGGCACCGGCGCACATTCGTACACGTCCACGGCGTAGCACCGTCGTTTTCACGTCTTCACGCCAATGGCGTTGTCGCCACACATATTTCGCGTGTTCTGCACTTCCGACGCCACAGAGGAGCCGAGAGTCCATTGTCCGCACGTTCGCTCGATAAAGTCGAAGCCGGCCGCATCGTCGACGATGCGCGCCGCACACCGGGCCTGACGTGGCGACAACTCGCCGATGCGATCGAGCGGCCCCTCGTGTGGACCGTCGCCGCGGTCCTCGGCCAACACCCGCTCACGGCGGAACTGCGCGAAGAAAATCGAGGAGGCGGTGGGTCTGAACGACGAGGACGTGACCTCAGCACTGCAGCGCCAACCGTACCGCGTTGCCGATCCGGGGTTGGTGTCCGATCCCACCGTGTACCGGTTCCACGAAGCGCTCGGCGTCTACGGACAAGCACTCAAGGAATTGTTTCACAAGGAGTTCGGCGTCGGCATCATGAGTGCCATCAACTTCTCCTTGTCGGCCACCAAGCGCGACGATCCCACGGGCGACCGGATCGTGGTCACTTTCGATAGGAAGCTCTTGCCCTACCAGTGGTGACCACGGAACTCCGAGCATCAATCGTCCATCGCCGAGCCCAGGCTTGGTCCGTCACCGGTGACGGTGCACAAGTTGGACCGCGGACGGTCGGCGCAAGGTCGCGCCAGGTGTTCAACGGTGACTCGCCGCTCGGACGCAGCCGACATGCGATCGAGCGGCGGTGAACGAAACGGGGATGGGCAACTGGGCGTCAGAAGGTCCGAGGCGTATTGATCCACAACACGATCGTCGGAACGTCGTCTGGATTGACCCAGGCGTGGGCGCGATCGCTACGGTAGGCCATCGAGTCGCCCGGCCCCAATTCGTAATCGTCATGGCCGTCGAGTTGCAAATGAAGCCTACCCGACATGATGATGAGAAATTCCTCGCCTTCGTGGGAGATCGCGCCGTCGCTGCCACAACCGGGTTGAAAGGTGAAGATGAGCGG
>NZ_JBOGDD010000114.1:0-2185 GCF_050701675.1 Mycobacterium sp.
GGCGCATCCTGCGCGAGGCGTTGGCCGAACTCGGCTCCTAGAGACCGAGGAAGCGCCGGGCGTTGCGTTCGAGGACCTCGTCGTCGATGCCTACGGCACTAGGCATCTCGAGCGGGTACGTCACCCCCATGTCGAACGGGTAGTCGCTGCCACACATCAGATGTGAGGGGTCGGCGTGCGCCCGCAGAAGCTCCAACGTGGGTGCGTCATGAGTGAGGGTGTCGAACCACAGCGCGGCGAAACCCTCGCGTGGCGACCGACTTCCAGCGCTGCGCACGTCGGCACGCTGCTCCCAACCGTGCTGCCACCGCCCCACCAGTGCCGGAGCGCAGCCGCCGCCGTGCAGCAGACAGATGCGCAGGGCGGGCAGTTCCGCCAATACCCCGCCGAGCACCAGTGCGGCTGCGGCAGTGGTGGTTTCGACCGGGTTCCCGATCAGATTGGTCAGGTAGTACGACGACCACTCTGGCCGCGGCAGTTGCATCGGATGCACCAGCACCCCGAGATCGCGCTCGGCGGCGATCGCCAGCACCTCGCGCATCGGCGCCGTATCCAACGATCCAGTGCCGAGCAGCGGCGGCACGGCGACGCCGCGGACCACGTCACTGGCCGCGATCTGATCCATCTGCTTGCGCGCGGCGTCGGGATCGTGCAACGACACCAGCCCAAGGCCCAACAGCCGGCCGCCGCTGTCGCGGCACACCCCTGTCAGTGCGTCGTTGAACCGGCCGACGTAGTCGTCGACCCCGGACACGTCGGCGACGGGGAAGGCGAACGGGGGCGCTGACAGCACCCGAGCGCCAAGGCCCGCGGCATCGGTGTCGGCCAGCACCCGGCGGGCGTCGCTCATCGCATCGGTCTCGATCGACAACGGCAGCTCGCCGAGATGCAGCTGACCATCGCGGCCGTGCAGGGCCGGCAGCGGCGAACCCGGCGGCAGGCCGAACAACTCCTCCGGCAGCCAGTGCGCGTGGACGTCGATGGGACCCTGCCGAACCAGAGTTGTCATGACATCACCATGCGGGACGTGGGACGTGGGCGGCAATGTCCATCGGCACACACTCTTCGCAATACGGTGGCTCCACGGACATCAATGGCCGAGTCGTCGATCCGGGTGACAGACTGACACGCATGAGCAACATGCCGCTGTGGGAGCGCTACGTCGGTCTTCCGCTGCTGAAGGTCCACGATGCGATCTACCGCAAGACGGACGGGCGCATCGGCCACCGCATTCCCGGTCAGGCCCCGATCCTGCTGCTGCACACCGTCGGCGCGAAGACCGGCGCCAAGCGGACCAACTCACTCAGCTACGCCGAGGACGGCGGCTCCTACCACGTCGTCGCCTCGAAGGGCGGCGATCCGAAGGCGCCGGGGTGGTACTTCAACCTGAGGGCCAACCCGAAGGTCGAGATCAACATCGGTCCCAAGCGGATGCCCGCAACGGCACGGATCATCGGAGCGGACGACCCCGACTATGCGCGGCTGTGGAAGCTGGTGAACGACAACAACTCCGGCCGCTACGACGGGTACCAGAGGCGCACGACGCGACCGATCCCGATCATCGCGCTGACGCCCTAGAACAGTTCCTTGGCCAGGAGTTCGAGGGTCTGATCGCGGGCTGGCGCGGTGCGCGGATCCACGCCGCGGTAGGCCGACCCGACGGGGTTGATCATCACCTCGTCGACACCGAACTGCTCGGCGAGCGCGCGCACCTGATCGGCCGCCTCGGTCGGTGACCCGACGATGGCCCTCTCCAGCCCCGATTCGACGATGGCCTGCTGCTGGTAACCGAGCTCGAGGGCCTTGGCGTCCTCCACCAGGTCGAGAGCCCGCAGCGGCATACCCGTCCGCAGGAACGCCATCATGTGGAGGTTCGGCAGCATCAGATCCAAGGCCTCCTCACGGGTGGGGGCGACGGAGGCGTTGACGGTCATGAACGTGGTGGGCTGGGCCGCGAGGTCGCTCGGCCGGAACTCCGAGCGATAGGTGGCGAGCGCCTCCTCGGTGCCCTGACCCGAGAAGTGGTGGGCAAAGACGTACGGAAGACCCTTCGCGGCGGCCAGGTGGGCCGAGTACATCGACGAGCCCAGCAGCCAGATTCGTGGCTCGCCTGCGGCGTTAGGCGTCGCCTTGAGGATGTAGTTCTCCCTGCGGCCGCGAAGCGCCACCTGGACGCCCGTGGTGC
>NZ_JBOGDD010000115.1:0-4019 GCF_050701675.1 Mycobacterium sp.
CACGAGCAGCGTGTCGACCTGCTCGACGGTGACGTCGGCATTGAGCGCGGCCTGCGTCAGTGTCTTGATGCGCTGGCGCCCGGCGCTCGTTCGGCTGCGGCCAACCCCTTTGTCTGCCATGGCGATCAGTATGCGACCACTACAGGTCGGCCGCAGCCGCCTCGTCGAGGAGCCACACGGTCCTGTCCTTGCCGACCGCACCCGCGGCGGGTACGTCCTGCGCTGCCGCACCACCCACCGCCGCCGCCACTGCCTCGGCCTTCTCCGCGCCCGCGACCACCAGCCACACCTCGCGCGACCGGTTCACCGCGGGCAGCGTCAACGTGATGCGCCGGGGCGGCGGCTTGGGCGAGTCGGTGACGCCGACGACGAGCCGTTCGCTCTCACTGGTGGCGGCACTGTGGGGAAACAGCGAGTTGACGTGCCCTTCACCGCCCATGCCGAGCAGGTGTACGTCGAAGTCCGGAGCGGGCGCGCCCTCGTCGGCGTTGGCCGCGAGCACCTGCTCGTAGGCCAGCGCCGCGGCGTCGATGTCATCGCCGAACTCGCCGTCGCTGGAAGGCATCGCGTGCACGTTGGCGGCCGGGATGTCGATGTCGTCGAGCAGTGCCTCGCGGGCCTGCTTGTCGTTTCGGTCGTCGTCATCGGCAGGCACGTAACGGTCGTCGCCCCAGAACAGGTGGACCTTGGACCAGTCGATGGCCTCACCGTGATCGCCGAGGTGCTTCAGCAGCTTGACTCCGGTGCCCCCGCCGGTGAGCACGACGAAGGCGACGCCGCGCGCTTCGATGGCCCCGGTGATGGCGCCCACCAGTCGCTCGCCTGCCGCAGTGACCAACGCGTCGGCGTCGGCGTACTTCGCGATTACCGTGGTCACAGGTACTTCACCTTGTCGATACCCTTCAGTGCCTCGAGGTAGATCTCGTCGGGATCGAGCCTGCGCAGGTCCTCGGCAAGACAGTCCCGAGTCTCCCTGCGCGCCAACAGAAGCTTGGCGTCCGGTTGGCTGGTCCTGGTCAGGCTGGCGGTGGTGCCGTCCTGTGGCCGGCTGAGCGTGATCGTCTCGCTGGCACGCACCAACTCGACCTTCAAGTCGCCGACGGCCCGTTGCACCGGACCGTCGATCCGGCTCGCCAGCCAACCCGCGAGAATGTCGAGCGCCGGCTCCTCCTTGCGGCCGGAAACCAGGACCGACTGGATCGGCTCGTGCGGTCCCTGGTCCAGCGCCGAGGTCAGCATCGCCCGCCAGTAGGTGACCCGGCTCCATGCCAGATCGGTGTCGCCGGGGGTGTACCCCTCCAGCCTGCTCTTGATACAGGCCAGGGGATCGGTTCCGTAGGTGGCATCGGTGATTCGACGGATCGCCAACTGTCCCAAGGGATCCTGAGCAGGCACGCGCGGGGCGATGTCCGGCCACCACGCGACAACGGGGGTGTCCGGCAGCAGGAACGGCGTCACGACGCTGTTGGCCTGTGCGGCCAGCGGGCCGGTCAGCTTGAGTACCACCACCTCACCCGCGCCTGCATCGTGACCGACCCGGATCTGGGCGTCCAGCTTGGGATCTGCGGCGTCGCGGTCGACGGGAAGGACGACGATGACGCGGCAGGGATGCTCGCGGCTGGCGGCGTTCGCTGCCTCGATGGACTCCTCGAGCATGGTCTCACTGTCGGGCGCGATGACCAGGGTGAGGACTCTGGCCATGGTGAAGGCGCCGCCTTCTTCGCGCAGGCCGTCCAGCTTCTTGTTGACTGCGTTGGTCGTGGTGTTCTCAAGGTCGACGATCATCTGGAGCTCCGGTTCTTCGCGCCAGCGCTCATCGGCGCCGGATGGCTCTTCGCGCAAGCGCTCATCACGGCCTCCGCCATTCCCTGCCGGTCCGCTGCAACATCTCGAATGCCGACTCCGGGCCCCAGCCGCCCGACTCGTAGGGATCCGGTTTCCCGTGTGATGCCCAGTACTCGAGGGCGGGATCGAGGATCTCCCAGGACAATTCGACTTCCTGGTTCACCGGGAACAACGACGGCTCACCGAGCAGGACGTCGAGGATGAGACGCTCATAGGCCTCGGGGGAGTCCTCGGCGAACGCGGACCCGTAGGAGAAGTCCATGTTGACGTCGCGGACCTCCATGGCGTGGCCAGGCACCTTGGAGCCGAATCTCAGCGTGATTCCCTCGTCCGGCTGCACCCGGATCACGAGGGCGTTCTTGCCGAGCTCGTCGGTCATGGTCGCGTCGAAGGGAAGGTGCGGAGCCCGCTTGAAGACCAGTGCGATCTCGGTGACCCTGCGGCCGAGGCGCTTTCCGGTACGGAGGTAGAACGGCACACCGGCCCAGCGTCTGGTGTCGACCTCGAGGGTGATGGCGGCGAACGTCTCGGTGGTGGACGTCGTGGAGAAGCCCTCCTCCTCGAGCAGCCCGACCGCCTGCTCGCCGCCCTGCCAACCTGCGGTGTACTGACCGCGAGAGGTGTTCTCGTCCAACGGTTCCGCCAGCCGGGTCGCCGAAAGCACCTTGATCTTCTCGGCCTGCAGTTCGGCGGGGCTGAAGCTGACCGGCTCCTCCATCGCCGTCAACGCGAGCAGCTGCGTCAGGTGGTTCTGAATGACGTCGCGGGCCGCGCCGACACCGTCGTAGTAGCCACCGCGCCCACCGAGGCCGATGTCCTCGGCCATGGTGATCTGGACGTGGTCGACGTAATGGGCATTCCAGATCGGGTCGAACAGTTGATTCGCGAAGCGCAACGCCAGGATGTTCTGCACCGTCTCCTTGCCGAGGTAGTGGTCGATGCGGAACACCGACGACTCGGGGAAGACGCTGTTGACGACCTGGTTGAGCGACCTCGCGCTCTCGAGGTCGTGGCCGAACGGCTTCTCGATGACGACGCGGCTCCACCGGTCACCGTCGGGCCGGGCCAGCCCCGACTTCGAGAGCTGCTCGCACACCGTCGGAAACGCCTTCGGCGGAATCGACAGGTAGAACGCGTGATTGCCGCCCGTCCCACGCTCGGCGTCGAGCTTGGCCAGCGTCTCCGACAGTCGCACGAAACTGGCGTCGTCGTCGAAGGTGCCCTGGACGAAGCGGATGCCCTCCCTCAGCCGGTCCCAGACCTCCTGGCGGAAGGGCGTGCGGGCGTGGGCCTGCACGGCCTTGAGCACGACGTCGGCGAAGTCATCGTCGACCCAGTCCCGTCGGGCGAACCCGAGCAACGAGAACGTCGGTGGCAACAGCCCGCGGTTGGCCAGGTCGTAGATCGCAGGCATCAGCTTCTTGGTGGCCAGATCGCCCGTCACGCCGAAGATGATGACCGCACACGGGCCTGCGATGCGCGGCAGCCGCTTGTCCAGCTTGTCCCGCAGCGGGTTCTGCCACTCGGCGGCAGGCGTGTTGCTCATTTGGCAGCAGCGTCCAACTGACCCTGGGTGGCCTCGAGCAATTCACCCCATGACTTCTCGAACTTGTCGACACCCTCGTTCTCCAGAACCAGGAACACGTCGGTGAGGTCGATGCCGATCGCGGAGAGCTTGTCGAACACGATCTGCGCGGCGCCCGAGGTCCCGCTGATCGTGTCGCCCTTGACCTCGCCGTGGTCGGCCACCGCATCCAGGGTCTTCTCCGGCATGGTGTTCACCGTGTTCTTGGCGACCAGCTCCGTGACGTAGAGCGTGTCGGAGTAGTCCGGGTTCTTGACGCCGGTCGACGCCCACAGTGGCCGCTGCGCGCGAGCTCCTTCGGCAAAGAGCACGCCGAACCGATCGCCACCCACGAACACCTGTTGGTAGGCGGCGTAGGCGAGACGCGCGTTGGCCACGCCTGCTTGGCCGCGCAGCGCGCGTGCCTCGTCGGTCCCGATGTCATCCAATCGCTTGTCGATCTCGGTATCGACGCGGGAGACGAAGAACGATGCGACCGAGTGGATCTTGGACAGGTCGTGCCCGGCTTCCTTGGCCTTCTCGAGGCCTGCGAGGTAGGCGTCCATGACGGCCTCGTGGCGCTCGACGGAGAAGATCAGCGTGACGTTGA
>NZ_JBOGDD010000116.1:0-1772 GCF_050701675.1 Mycobacterium sp.
GTTCCGGGGTGTGATGGGTTTCGGTCAGGCCCGGCCCCATCCACCCGCGAGGCCGACTGCCGGTCGCGCCGGTGATGGCATCGGCGATCTCGGCGAGCAGTAGGCGCTCCTCGTCCACGGCCATCGCGGTGTGCAGTATCGAATTCGTCCGGCCGTGCGCGAGCCAGGTCCAGTTCCGCTGGAGACCGGCCTCGATGATCTGCGGGTGGTTGTCGATGACCGCCGAGTTGAGCAGCACGCTGGGGCGAATGCCATGTCGGTCGAGGCTTTCGATGGTGCGCCAGATCCCTACCCGCGCGCCGTAGTCGCGCCAGCCGTAGTTGAGGGCGTCGGGGGTCAGCTCGGCCGTACCCGGCCAGATGCTGGTGGAGGGCTGGTCGGGCAGGAAGTGCTCGACGTTGAGCCCCACGTAGACGGCCACTCTGGCCTCGCCGGGCCAGGTGATGGGTCGACGCTCGGTGATGGGGCTGTACTCGAAGGGCGGAAGGCGATGCGGTGTGGTCATGCCCGACGGTAGGAGGTGACATCAATGTGAGGGTCAAGCGCGACTTGGGTATAACGGGATGATGCGGATTGGTGAGCTGGCGCAGCGGACCGGCGTGAGTGAGCGGTCGTTGCGCTACTACGAGCAGCAGGGGCTTCTGGTATCGGACCGGACGCCGCGCGGTCAGCGTGAGTACTCCGAACGTGCGGTCGACCGAGTGATTCACATCCAGGAGCTCTTCGCAGCCGGGCTGCGCAGCAGGACGATCGCAACATTGCTGCCATGCATGCGCGACAGCGATGGCGGCCCATCCTCCGAGGCGACGCCCCGTCTGGTCACCGAGCTGACCGCCGAGCGCACCCGGCTTGATCGGGAAATCCGCGGTCTAGCGAACTCCCGTGAGGTTCTCGACGGAGTGATCTCCGCGGCGTCGAAGGGGGCTACTCCGGATCGGATCCCCGGGCCTCGCATCGTTGAGCCCGGACCATCAGTTTCCCGACGTAGTCACGTGCCGGCCACCGCAGCGAAGTCGAAGAACGGATCCCCCTCGGATTCCCGGAGGAGTGACAGCTCCCACTCGAAGTAGGCGGCATACCAGGCGTCGCGATCGGGCCCGAACTCCGGCGCTCCCGTGCGGTCGACGACCTCCCCGGCATACAGCGGGTCCTCGGTCACCAATTCATCTGGCACGGCGTTGATTCCGCCATCGAGGACCCAGATGTCACCACCGGTATCGGCCGCGAGGTACTCCGCGGCGAAGTCACCGTCACCGATCAGCACGACACGGGCACCCCGAGAGACGATCTCGTCGAGGTGCTCCCGTCGGGCGTGCAGAGACCCGGCCACGTGCCCGGCGGCGTAGCGGTGAGAGGCCCGCACGTCGACCAGACGGACGTCGACGTCGGAATCCCACTGCGACAGTTCTTGCCAGGTGACGCGATGCTGCACGGGAAGAGTCAGCGACAACCGCTTCCACCGGACCAGCTCCAGCGTCGGATCGAAGACGACGACCGCCAGCGGCCCGTCGTGCAGGAATTTCAGCCACTGCACGGTGTTCGCCGATCGCACCAGATCGCCGGTGTCCACCAGCACCAGCCGCGACCGCCGCACGGCGACGAACTCGTCTGTCGCCTGCACCAGTTGACCGCCGGGCGCGGACACCGCCGCGGCGTAGTGACCAGCTGAGAACTCACCTGGTGAGCGGACGTCCAGCAGATAGGTGGTCGAGGTTCCGTCGTCGAGGTGTCCCTGCGCCTCGGCCGACGTCAGGAGCTCCGCGCCTGCGTCG
>NZ_JBOGDD010000117.1:0-13831 GCF_050701675.1 Mycobacterium sp.
GCCACATGTGGCTGACCGGCTCCAGGTGTGCCTGGGGCGCGGCCTGCGGGCCCGCGAGTTCGGAGCCGGCGGACGGTTTGAGCAGCCGATCGACGGCCGCCTCCGATCCGGTGCCGATGCGGGTGGCGGCGTAGAAGTCCGCGTTCGACGTCCGCGACCACTGGCGGTTGGTGCCGATGATCGACAGCGGATCGTCGGGATGCGGGGCGTGGTAGTTGTAGAACGTCACCTGCGCAGCGGCCGAGGCCGTCACCCTGGTGCGCAGCCCGGCCAGATACCGCAGGTACTCCTTGCGGTCGGCGTTGATCTCGGGCACCTTCTTGCCGCCGGGCCCGCCGCCCGCCATGAAGCCGACGGTGCCCATCACCATCATCAGCGGCATCATCAGCATGTACGGCGAGAGCTGCCGGACGCCGGTGAAGATCATGATCGCGATCATGCCGACCATGCCGCCGCCCATCACGTAGGGCAGCACCTTCTGGATGCCCGACGGTGGAATCTCGATGCCGAGGTCATCCGGCGGCGTCACGTTGATCTCACCGGGACTCAGGCGGGGTCCCCGCTTGATGATCGGCGTGAACTTCCTGGTCGTCACTAGCCACCTCCCGCTTCCGCGGCCACGGGTTGATTTCCATTGCCCTCGGGCACCTTCCGCGGATTCGGGTCCGGCGGAAGGGTGTCGTGTTCGACGAGCGCGGCCTGCTTCGACAGCACCGGTCCGTCGACCAGCAGGCTCACCACCTGCCACGGAGCCGTCGCCGGGGACGTCAGCCCCAGGACCGCCGCGGTGTCCTCGTTGGGGAGGCCGTAGCGGACCCCCTGAGGATCGATGTAGTACAGACTCTCGCCGTAGCGCGGGTCGGGCGACTGCAGGCGGACGTACTGCCCGCCCTGGATGAACACCGTCGAGTCGCCACCGATCTGGTCGATGCCCGTATTCATCGCGCCGGCCGGAATCGGCAGGTGCCTGCCAGTGATCACCGAGGTCCTCGGGGACTGGTCACCCGGTTCGCGCTGCCACGACCAGCACAGCGTTGGCGCGTCTTCACGCAGCAGCACGTCCAGCGGGGTGTCAGGAAGGGGCGAGGTGAACGTCTGCTCGGGGATCTTCGCGACGATGCTGGACTCCACCGACGGCGGTGAGATCAGCCCGTAGGAGTTCGAGGCCCGCAGCGCCGCTGCGGTGGTCTCGTTCACCTTGGCCACCCCGTCGGGCAGCACCACGTACTGCTGCTCTCCCGATTCGGTGACGGTCTGGAAGACGGTTCCGATCACCAGATTCGCAGGCAGCCCAAGGGTGTTGGGCGCGCCGCCGCCGGGAACCAGGGGCAGGATCCACGGGCCCGAGTTCGGCAGTGCGTTGAAGAGCCCCTCCGAGATGGGGGTGGCCTTGGCGGTGACGGGGATCCCCACCGCCGACGTCACGGCACGGTCAGACAGATCGATCGCGTGTCTGCCGGTATCGGTGACCAGCCAGTCCCTGTCCTCGTAGGACACCAGCATCCCCTGGCCCGGCGTCAGCGGGCCAACCGAGGAATCGGTGGTCAGCGGTAGCACGATCACCGACGTCGCGACGGTCGGCGCCACACTCTCGGCTCTGGTCACGGTGTCGCACAACGTCCACGTCGACTCGGCCGCACCCGAAACGGGCGTGGCGTACGGGGCACCAGGGATGCCGATCGGCTGGCCCTTCGACATGCGGTCCAACTCCTCGGACTTCACCGCGCTGGGAACGCCCGCCTTGCCGAGCACCAGCCGCGCCGACGTGAGGTTGTACACCGGCCGCAGCTGCTCGCTTCCCGGCATCACGACGTACAGCTGATTGGTGTTCCTGTCGACGAGAAGAGTGTCACTGCCACGCTTGCCGAGCGGCTTGAAGTACGCCAACAGCCCCGCGCCGAGGCACACCACCACTGCCAGCAAGATGCCGAGAGACACTGCGCGGCTGTAGAACTGGAGGGGATCGTCGAACATCCGGGTATCGCGGCGCACGATGGCGTGTTCGACGCGACGCAGCAGGAAACGCCAGCCGCTGACCTGCACCTTGGTGGTTAACCGAAACCCTGCCATGCGTCAGTCGCCGATGTTCAGTCGACTGTGCACGGCGTCGATTGCGCCTGCCATGTCCTCGCCGCTGATCTCGCTGAGCTGCTCGACACCGAGGCTCTCGAAGTCCACCGACCTGGCCAGTCTCATGTCACGCCCCTGCTCGCCGGCCTCGACCAACTGCCGCGCGTAACGGCCGTTGCCCGCGATGTCCAGCGCCGGCTTCCCGTTGAGCGAGCGCTGACTCAGCAGGGTCGCCGCTTCCAGCACGCGCTTGGCCGCTTCCTCGCTGAGCGTCGAGTCATTGCTCTCGGCAAGGACTTTCGCGATGTCGACGATCTCGTCGGGGTCGTACGAGTCGAACTCGACGCGGGTGGAGAACCGAGAACGCAGACCGTCGTTGGTCTCCAGCAGGCGGTCGATGTCGGCGCTGTAACCCGCGATGATGACGACCAGACGGTCGCGGTCGTTCTCCATTCGGGCCAGCAGCGTGTCGAGCGCCTCGGTGCCGAACGGGTCCGCGCGCCCGTCTCGCTCCTGCACGAGCGTGTAGGCCTCGTCGATGAACAGCACTCCGCCGACCGCGCGGTCGATGGTGCGCGAGGTCTTGACCGATGACTGCCCCTCGTACTCCGCGACGAAGTCCTTGCGCGAGGTCTCGACGAGCTTCGGTTCGGCGATGACACCGAGGCCGGCGAGAATGTTGGCCACGACGCGGGCAATCGTGGTCTTGCCGGTGCCGGGCGGGCCGGTGAAGATGATGTGCTTGGACTGCTGGGCGACCTTCATCCCGCGGGCCGCCCGCACCTTCGCCATCTGCGTTGCGGCCCGGTATCTTTCGATCTGCTCCTTGACCCGGCTCAGCCCGATCTGCCGGTCGAGTTCCGCCTGGGCTTCGGCGAGCAGCTTCTCGCGGCCCGAATTGTCGGCCTCCACGCTCCCGGGATCCCAGGGGTCTCGGCGCGCCGCGATCTTCTCGGCCGTCGTCGTGACGAGCCGGTAGCCCGGATCTCGCAGTGCCGCGGTCACCTTGGGCTCGGAGTTGGTGGCCTGCAGCCACTCGAGCAGCACGACGGCCGACTCCTCGTTGCCGAGGCTGCGCCGCGTCAAGGCCAGGTACCACGCGATGGCGAGCCCGCACGCCTCACCCGCTGGTGCCGAATTCGCCTCGGTCAGGCGACGTTCCGCCTCATTGAACAGCCCGAGGTTGGCGGCGGCCACGCCGTGCGCAACGCTCGCGGCGGCACCGAGGAACTTGTCCGGCCAGGCGCTGGCCCCACGCACCTCGTCGATGACGTCGGTCCATCGTTCGGCGGCTCCGTAGACCACCGCCTTGGCCCACGACACCAGGTGCTCGGCGCCGCTGGCGTGCACGCTCTCGAGCGCCTCCATGGCGTCGGCGTAGTTGCCGACGGCCGCCTCGTTGACCGCGAAGCCCAACGTGATCGACAGCGGCGAGTTGACCGGATAGGTGATGTTCCCGAACTGGCCGCCGATCTCGACGCGCGCCTCCAGGCTGTTCATGGAGACCTCGGCGGCGCCAGCGAGCTGACCGAAGCTGCCTCGCGAGTACCAGGCCCGGAACAGCGTCGCCCGGTCGGTGTCGCCACAGCGGATACGTCCCACCCAGGCGTCACAAGCGGCGTCGTCGATCGCCGTGATCTCGGTGAACATCTGCAGGGAGCGCGCCGGAGCGGTGGGCAACATGCCGACGGCGCTGCCGAAGAGTGCGGTCAATTGGTCAGTCATGGTCACCTGCGTATCGCATCGTGAAGGTCTGCGCACGGTCGGCGGTGGCGTGCTCCGGCGATGGCAGATCGAGGTCTCTGGTCAGGAAGTCGCGTGTCGCGTTGTCGTCGTGGCCGTGTTCGCGCATGCCGTCGAGCATGAACGCGTACTGCGCTGCCCGCGCATCCTGGGTGGCCAACCTGGCGATGACGACGATCTCCTCGGCGAGGTCGCCTTCGGTCATCGCGGTTACCTTCTGCGAAAGATCGATCTGCCGGACGCTCCCGTCCATGAATGCCGAGACGGTCACCGTCCCCGGTGGGTTCATCACGGTGAACGTCGGACCCGGCGGATCGTCCTGCTCGTCCTCGGCGTCGAGCAGCGGATCGAAGGCATGGCGATCCGACGCATCCGACTCGGGGTCGGGTACGTAGGAATCGGGCGCCACCAGACCGTCGAGATCGTCTGGCGGTGTCTCGTCCACCAAGAGATGGCCTTTCTCAGTCCGGGTGGTTGGCGTGGGTGGCTTTCTTGTCGAACCAGGTCTTCGACGGCAGGAACTCCATCAGCCCGTCGAGTGCGCGTTGAAGGTTCTCCGTGGTGCCCGGCAGGAAGCTGCCGTACAACTCACCGTTGACCCGACGGGGAAGTGACACGATCCGGCCCTGGCGGGAGTCCAGTACGCCCGCTGCGACTTCGGCGTGGGTGTACGTGCCGCCGGGGTGCCGCTCGTTGGCGGTGATCTCGACCCAACTGCCGGGTGCCGAGATGACGTCGGCGTACAACCGGGCCGACGGGGGATCGACCCCGAACTGCTGCAACTGGTTCGCGGTGGTCGACTCGGCGAGCTTGCTCGCGACACCCGTGAGCGGCTCGACGTCAGCCGCTTCGGCGGATCCCAGGACGGTGGTCACCATGCCGGCCAGTCCGACCTGTGGAGCAATGCGTTGCAGCACGATCATCTCGCCGTCGCGGGCGGCAACCACGTGACGGTCGCCCTTGCGGCAGACCACGAAGCGCACCATCTTGCCGCCGACGTCCCTGCGCCACCAACGGCCTTCGAGAGTGCGGTCGGCACGGCTGAGGGTGTCGACCATCGCGGCGACCTCCGGATGGGGCGCCCCGAAATGGTCCAGCACGCCCTGCTCGGTGAGGTCCCGGGACACCTGCGCCCAGACGATGTCGCGCAGCTCCAGCTGCGGGATGTTGGGTCTGATGCCCAGCGACGGCGGGAACTCCATCAGATGGAGCCGGTCGGCGATGACGAGCATCCCGTCGATCGTGACCTCTACGGCGACGACGTCGTCGATGTGGGTGCCGCCACCCCCGGCGTTGTGCAGGCCTGACATCACTTACCCCCTCGTCCCCGTCTTCCTATGCCGTCGCAGGCGCCGGGGGCCGAGATCGACGTCCTTCTCGCATCGCGGGCCCCTTTGCTTGAGCCACGCCGAGATTTGCCGGAGTCTCTGAATCGCCCGGCGGGTACGCGCGGTCCCGGTCCCCTCACCGGATACGAGGGTACCAGCGGTTTCGTTACCTCAGGTGCACCAATTTGGGAACTCCACGCCAACGCCTCCAACACGGGAGCATCGTGGGCCAATGCGCTGAACTGGCGGAAGCCGGCCGCCTCGCAACGTGCGGCCCGCATGTGCGTCCTCGGCCCTGGTGAGGCCGGGCGGGATGCCCACCCTCTACCCGGCCGACTTCCGACGGGTGGTGCGAAAGTGGCGTCGAATTCATGCACTCCGATCGAGTATTTACGATGGCGCCAATTTAGTTTGCTGTTCGACGTTCATCGACTCTGGACGACCGTCGGCTCGGCCGCCAACGGCGCATGGTGGTTGATACTGGGGTGAATGCCGTACGGCTCGTCGTCTGACCCCTGGAAAGGAGCCCTGGTGCCGTGAGCGATCGCGACGACGCCCTGCGCAAAGATCTCGGGTGGACGGGCCCCGAGGAGTCGGACTACGAACCGGCTCCCCCGGAGCCCACGTTCACGCCGGCCGCCACGCCGGTGCCGTCCCGCCCGCCCGTCGATTACCCGCCGTCCGACCCCCCGCCCGAGGCGGAACCTGCACCCGAGATCCCTGCTCCACCTCCGCCTCCTCCACCCCCTCCGCCGCCACGTGACACCGACCGTCCCGACGGCGGTCCGCGACCCTGGCATCGTTTCGGCCCACCGCCCGGCGTTCCTCGCGACACCGGAGCGTTCCCCGCTCAGGGCAGGCCGCCCGAACCGCCTCAGCAGTGGGGCCCGCCGCCACCGAATCAGCAACCTCCCTGGCAGCAGGGTCGCGGGCCGCGCCCGAATCCGCCGCCACCGCCACCGGGTCAGGGGCCGCCAACCGGTCCGCCGCAATACGGCAGCTGGCAGGGACAGCAGCCGTACGGAAACGATCCACGCGTGGCTCCCCCGCCGCCGCCCGGGTCGTACGCGGACCGGATCCGGGCAGACGATCTGGTTCCCAGCCGTCCCGTCGCTCCGACCCGCGGCTGGCGCCTGGCCGTCTTCAAGCTGTCGTTCGGACTGATCAACCCCGGGCAATCTGCCGAGGAGATTCGCGAGGCGGAGCTCGAGGCCCGCGTCAAGGTCCTGATGCGGGGTCACTACAAGGTCGGCGTCATGGGCAAGGGCGGCGTCGGCAAGACCACCGTGTCGGCCAGCATCGGGTCGGTCTTCGCCGAGCTACGCCAGGAAGACCGCGTCGTGGCGATCGACGCCGACACCGCCTTCGGCAAGCTCGGCAGTCGCGTCGACCCCAAGGCCGTCGGGTCGTACTGGGAGTTGGCAGGAGATCAGCATCTCGAGACGTTCGCGGACGTTCGCAGCCGCGTCGGCAACAACTCCGCCGGACTGTTCGTCCTCGCAGGCGAGGGAAGTCCGGCCCGCAGACGGGTGCTCGACCCCGCCATCTACCGCGAGGCGGCGGCGCGTTTGGACCGCTACTTCTCCATCACCGTCGTCGACTGCAGTTCGACGATGGACACCCCGGTGACCCAGGAGGTGCTTCGTGACCTCGACGCCCTTGTCGTCGTGTCCTCGCCGTGGGTGGACGGCGCCGCAGCCGCGGGTCAGACGATGGACTGGTTGGCCAACCGCGGCCTGACGGGCTTGCTCCGCCGCACGGTGGTGGTGCTCAACGACTCAGACGGTCACGCGGACAAGCGAACTCGCGCGATCCTGGCGCAGCAGTTCGCGGGCCAGGGGCAGGTGGTCGTGGAGGTTCCATTCGACCCGCATCTGCGTCCTGGCGGCGTCATCGAGGGCACCACCGAGATGTCCGCCCCGACGAGGCGCAAGTTCATCGAGATCGCCGCAGCCCTCGCGGAGCACTTCCCGGCCAACGACGAACGCGGCCGGGACCGGCGCTGACGCCAGGGACCCTCAGCGCCAGTCGAGTTCCCCGATGAGCGTCTCGATGGCCCCCACCGCGGAAGCGGGGACGGGCTGTTCTGACTCCGCCCGCGCGATGACGTCCTCGGCGACCCCGGCCGCCTGAGCCGTCTCGACGATCGTCAGGTTCGAATTCCGGCGGGCGGCATACAGTCGCTGACCCAGGGTGGCGTGCTGCGCCGTCGCCGCCAGCATCGTCAACTCCTCGATGCGACGGCGCACGGTGCTCAGCGCCCTGATCAGCGTCGGCGTGACCTTGCCGATGCGCGTCGCGCGCGCCGCGACCGCCTCGAGCTGGCGCAGATCGGACAGGATCGCCGTGATCCGGGGGGTGAAGTCCGCGTCGTCCGCGGCGGGCAGCGAGTCGATCGTCGACCCGAGCGTGTTCACCGCCGCGACCACGGCCTGGGCGATCAACGACCCCTCGTCGCCCGGTTGATCCCTGCGGACGACGTCGGCCTGGTCCTCGAGACCGCCCGTCCGCAGTCGATTGATCGTGCCCGCCGGCCAGCGCAGAACCTCCTCGAGCCTGGCCCTGGTCCTGTCGCGCGGCCAGCTGCGCCCCTTTTCGAAGCTGATCAGAGCACCGGCGTTGATGACGCCGTCAGCGGCCAGGCTGCGTTGGCTGATATCGAGTTCGCGCCTGCGCGCCGCCGCGGCGGCACCCGCCCGCGCCATACCCGGGTCCACGGCCGTCGTGGTGTCGACGTCGTGATCGGATCGGTCATCCCGGGTGGTCATCGCGGTGAGTCCTCGGTGCCGGCTGGGCGGTGTCGCATGGCGCTGCAATGGTATCCAAACTCGATGCACCGCTATGGCTTGATCGGCCGTTGCGCCTAAAGCCGTCGACTGGTTACCGCTGCGGCATCCACCATCAAACCATCTCATCGCTACGGCTTGGGCATCAATCCTCGCGGAGTCGTTCCGCAGTCACGGGAGCGGGTGGATATACGGTTTTAGCTGCATATACGCCCTTCTACGCTGACGTCGGCAGCATGGTGAGGCACGATCTCACGGACTCCGCCGTTGACATTCGGTTCCGCTGACCTCCCGGCGCTTCAATTTGAACTGTTGCATCGCTACGGTTACTGCTATACATTCGCTGCAACGCGACGCACGAGACTGCGACGCCCGGACAAGGAGTGAAACGACATGAAGGCATCGGCAACCAACGTGGTCGGAATCAACCGGCCGGCAGTCACCCCCGTGGGTCTCGACGGACTGCCCCTCGGCGAATGCACGCGGGATCCCGAGAGGTGGACCACAGCCGCTGACGACGAAGCCAAGGCCATCTGCCGGCTGTGCCCCCGCCGGTGGGCCTGCGCTCGCGAAGCCGTCGAACTGCCCAAGGCCGAGGGGCTGTGGGCGGGCATCGTCATCCCCGAGGGTGGCCGCGGCCGCGGTCACGCGCTGCGACAGCTGCGCGAGCTGGCCGAACGCAACGGCTATCCGGTGCGCGCTCGACGCGTCTTCCTGGAGCCCGTCCTCGAGTCTGCGTGACGGCCTACCTGGGGCAACGGGGTGCCCTCGCTGCCGATGTTCGAGGGGACGGCAGCGGGGGCAGCTTCGTCTGGGGCGCGCGGGAATCCCGGTTGGAATACCCGACCGCCGATCCGTGGTTAAGCTATAGCCGACGGTGCCGGACATGCCCCGGGTACCACTTAAATTCGTCGCCTAGAGCGACCACTTGCCGTGAGGCGCCATGGCGGTACCGTCGCCCGAGCCGCCGATGCAGACGCATCGGCGGCTTCGTGGTCTCTGCGGCCTGTGGATAACCTTCGATGGGTGTCGGCAGTGACTCGTAACTTGGCCGCATGACTACCTACTGGATCAATACGGTCAGCCGCGGCCACGTCGTGCGTGGCGTCGCGGGCGGTTTCACGCAGGCCAACCACGGCAAGCCACACATGCTGCGCCGGATGGCGCGCGACGACTGGATCGTCTTCTACTCACCGAAGACCGACTACCCCGACGGCGAACCCCTTCAGGCCTTCACCGCCATCGGCCGCGTGGTCGACGACGAGGTGTACCAGGAAGATTTCGACCCGCAGTTCCAGCCCTGGCGTCGACGGGTCGAGTTCCTCGCTTGCGCGGAGACGCCCATCCGACCGCTAATCGACGACCTCGACTTCATCGAGAACAAGGCCCAGTGGGGGTACCGCTTCCGGTTCGGCGTCTTCACGATCGACGAGCACGACTTCGACGTCATCCATGGCGCGATGACGGGCTGACGCCGCTGCTCGGGCTACTCTGGTGAGGTGAGCAACACGGAGGCGGCGCCAGCCCAAGTCGCCTGCGGTGCTTCGGGATTCACGGGCGTCCTGCATCCCCGTGACGTCCCGCTCGGCGGGCCGCGGGCCATTCGCGTCCGGCGGACCCTGCCGCAGCGGGAACGCTCACTCATCGGCGCATGGTGTTTCGTCGATCACTACGGCCCGCACGACGTGCGCGAGGGAACCGGCATGGACGTCCCGCCGCATCCCCACACCGGCCTTCAGACGGTGAGCTGGCTGTTCAGCGGCGAGATCGAGCACCGCGACAGCGCAGGCGTTCACGCCGTGATCCGCCCAGGCGAACTCAACCTGATGACGGCCGGCGCGGGCATCTGCCATTCAGAGGTGTCGAGCCCCAGGTCACCGATCCTGCACGGCGTCCAGCTATGGGTAGCCCTGCCCGACGCCGACCGGGAGACCGCCCGCGACTTCACCCACTACGCACCGACGGTGCAAACGATGGGTGCCGCGCGGATACGGGTGTTCCTCGGCCGGCTCGGCGGTGTCGGCTCACCGGTCCACACCTTCACTCCGCTACTGGGAGCCCAGATCGACCTGGCGCCAGGCACCGCGATCGAGCTGCCCGTCGACCGAACCTTCGAACACGGCGTCCTGCTCGACCAGGGCAGCGTCGACGCCTGCGGCACGACACTCGGCGACAACGGTCCTGGCGATCTCTGGTACCAGGCACCCGGCCACGACACGGTCGCGCTCGCCAACCGTGGGGACCGACCCGCCAGGGTGTTACTGCTCGGTGGCGTCCCATTTCCCGAGGAGCTCGTCATGTGGTGGAACTTCGTCGGCCGCAGCCACGACGACATCGTCCGCTTCCGCCGCCAGTGGGAGGAACACGACGACCGCTTCGGCTCGGTCGCGGGTTACCCCGGCGCGCGGCTGCCCGCACCCCCGCTGCCCAACACGACCCTGCTACCCCGCCCCAATCCCACGACACCAGGAGATTCTCAGTGACCACCGACCGGACCGGCGCCCAGACCACCGTCACCGAGGAGCCCGGCCGCTTCACCATCGCCGTCGATGGCCAGACCGTCGGCCTTGCGGACTACTCCGACCACGACGGACGGCGCACCTTCCCCCACACCGAGGTGGGCAGCGCGTTCCAGGGACGCGGGCTCGCGACGATTCTGGTGGGCGAGGCCTTGAGCGCGACGCGGGCGGCAGGGCTACGGATCGTCCCGGCCTGTTCGATGGTGGCGGACTACATCGACAAGCATCCCGAGTTCGCGGAGCTCTCCGACCCGGTCTGATCAGCGCGACAGGGCCGCAGCGCTGGCAGCCACCGATATCGTCGGTCGCGATGACCATCCCACTGCCCCCGCCCTACTTCATCCCCGACGGCGAAGCCCTCGTGCCCACCGCCATGGCGAAGGGGCCATGGGGGCAGTCGATCAGCGGCAACTTCGTCGGCGGAGTGCTCGGTCACGCCATCGAACGCGACGCGGGCGACCCCGAGCTGCAACCCGCGCGGCTGACCGTCGACCTCCTGCGCCCCGCAGCGATGGAGCCCCTGCGCGTCCGGACCAGGGTGCTCCGCGAGGGCAGACGGCTGAAACTCGTCGCCGCCGAAGTGCTGCAGTCCGACGTCGTCGTCGCGCGGGCGAGCGCGCTGTTCCTGCGCACCGGAGAGCAGCCGCCCGGCGATGTCTGGACCACACCGGTCACCATGCCTGCGCCGCCCGACCCCGGCGACCGTGACCTCGAGGCGCCCATGATGGTCTGGGCATACGGCAAGGACCCCGAGTCCTCGGGGCGCACCTTCGATCTGACCCAGTGGCAGCACGACGGTCCGAAGTTCGTCTGGCTACGCGACGTCAAGCCCCTCGTCGAGGGTGTGCCGATGACGCCGTTCACGCGCGCCGCGATGGCGGGCGACGTTGCGAGCTCGCTGACGCACTACGGCACAGAGGGTCTGCACTACATCAACGCCGACTACACGCTCACGCTCAGCCGGCTGCCCGAAGGACCGGACATCGGCCTGGCGGCACTGACGTTCTCGGGCCACGACGGGGTCGCCACCGGAACCGCCGCGGTATTCGACAGGCGCGGGCAGATCGGCTCGGCCACCGCCACCACCTTGGCCAATCCGGGATTCGCGCCCCGCTCGGCGGGTTAGCGCGGACGCAGGATGACTACCGGGATCTCGCGTTCCGCGTAGGCCTCAACCAGCTTGGGCCACAACCGACTTCGGGCGCTTCTGCGCCGCCACGTCAGGTCAGGTACGGCGCGGTCGTCCCGGCCACCGGCATTTCCGGCATCCCGAGCTTGCGGTGGTCCCAGCTCCGCAACCGGCTCGGCACCACCCGCACGGCGATCCGGTTGTTCATCATCTGATCGACGAACGGCCTCATGTCGTCGGTGTAGGGACCGGTGTAGCGCTCCCACACGCTGATCCCCACGCGCAGAAGGAGTTCCGGATCATCGTCGACGATCTCGGCGCGACCGTCGATCGACACCCCTCGCAGGGTGTCGTACGTGTGCCCGTCCTCGATCATCACCGTGATGGTCGGGTCACGCCGCACGTTGACGGCCTTCTGCGACTTGGCCTTGGTCTCGAACCAGATCTCGCCGTCGAGCACGGCGTACCACATCGCGATGAGGTGCGGCTTGCCGCTCGCCGACAGCGTCGCCATGGTCGCGGTGCGACTGTGGTCGATGAACTCGACGATCTCTTCGTCGCTCATCACGATCTTGGAGCGCTCGTTCTTTCCCATCTGGTAATGCCTATCAGGCGTGTGACTCCAACCGTCACGCGGTGTTCTCTCCCGCGGCTGGTCGCCGGTATACCCTCGCATTTCGGTTAGGTCACACATCCCGGGGACGAAGCACGAAATGAGCTATCGATGGGCGGCTTGAGAGCAGCGGCGGCGGCCTCGTGTGTCGCGCTGGTGTCGCAGGCTGCGGTTCCACGACGCAGGGGCGTGCGGTCTCTCCGCTCTACGACCCGTTCCGCGCTGGCGGACTGGCCGCCCAGGACGGCCCGAGCGGCATTCGCGAAACCGCGCCGGCTCCCGAGGGTGACGTCAAGGGCGGCGACGGCGGTGACGCCGACAAGCTTGCGACCCTGGCCGTCAACGACGTCACGGAGTTCTGGGAGAAGAACTACGGCGAATCATTCGACGGATCGTTCACGCCCGTCGGGGATCTGGTGTCCTATGACTCCGACGATCCCTCCAGCCCCGAGATCTGTGGCAGCGACACCTACGGGAATCCGAATGCGCTCTTCTGCGCGAGGGACGACCTGATCGCCTGGGACCGCGGCGTCCTCATCCCCCTGGGACAGCACTTCTTCGGGGATGCGTCGATCGGCGCCCTGCTCGCGCACGAGTATGGCCACGCCATTCAGGGCATGGCGGACATCGCCGACGACGACACCCCCACGATCGTGCGAGAACAACAGGCGGACTGCCTTGCAGGCACATACGTCCGATGGGTGGCCGAGGGTCAGTCGCCCCGCTTTCAGCTCAGTACCGGCGACGGTCTCAATCACGTTCTGGCCGGGGTACTCACGCTCCGCGACCCCACCTACGGCCCCGGTGACGCGCCCTTCCTCGAACAGGGCCACGGCACCGCTCTCGATCGAATCAGCGCATTCCAGATGGGTTTCACCTCTGGCGCATCGGAGTGCGCGGGGATCAACATGGACGAAGTCACCGCGCGCCGCGGCGATATTCCGCTGACGCTGCCGCGGGAGGGCACTGGCGACGCCGTCTCCGGCGACGTCGCGCTGACCCAGGACGTCGTCACTTCGCTCGTCGACGTGCTCGGCGAGGTCTTCCGGCCCAACGAGGCTCCCACGCTGTCGTTCGACGAACCCGATTGTTCCGACGCGCAGCCGAGCCCACCCGCGTCCTACTGCCCGGCGAGCAACACGATCTTCGTGGACATGCAGGGATTGGCAGAACTTGGCAAGCCCGCCGACCGCCAGGACTACTCCCTACTGCAGGGGGACAACACCGCGCTGTCCGTCGTGACGTCGCGGTACGCGCTGGCCGTTCAACACGAGCGCGGCGAGTCCCTTGACTCCGCGGTGGCCGCGTTGCGCACGGCGTGCCTCACCGGCGTTGCCCAGCGCGCCATGGCGGAGAACAAGGGTCTGGCGCTGATCCTGACGGCAGGCGATCTCGACGAAGCCGTCGCGGGACTGCTGACCAATGGCCTGGTGGCAAGCAACGTCAATGGTGAAACGGTCCCGGCCGGGTTCACCCGGATCGTCGCCTTCCGCTCGGGCCTCGGCGGCGACGAGGACCTCTGCTTTGCGCGGTTCAAGTAACCGCGCGTCTCGACTCTGCGAACTCAATGTCGTTTGACGTTCTCGTCAATGGCTATCATGGGCTCATTCTTGAATTCGGTAATACCTTGAGTGCGATGGGAG
>NZ_JBOGDD010000118.1:0-2801 GCF_050701675.1 Mycobacterium sp.
TTCCTGTCAGGCGCATTCGGCACCAACGTCAACACGGGCGACGGGTTCCTCATGGCCGCGGAGGTCGGCGCCGACCTGTCCGGCATGGAGTTCTCCAGCGCGTATGCGTTATCGCCCGAGTGGGGTGTCCACACGAAGGGCCGGATGCTGCAGTGGGCCAGCTTCTACGACGAGCACGGCCAACCGATCCCCACCCAGCGTGGATTGGCCGGACGTCAGGACGCCCAATGGGCGCTGGCGCACGGCAAGCGGGTCTTCGCCCGACTGGACCGTGCACCCGTACACATCCGGCAGGTGATGCGCGACGCCCAGCCGAACTACTTCCTTCCCCTCGACAAGGCCGGCATCGATCCGTTTGAAACGGCTTACCCGATCCGCATGGTCTACGAAGGCAGCGTCCGCGGCACCGGCGGTCTGCGGTTGTCCGGACCGGACTGCGCGACGACGATTCCCGGGCTGTTCGCTGCGGGCGATGCCGCGACGCGCGAGCTGGCCACCGGATCGGTCAGCGGTGGTGGCAGCCGTAACGGGTCTTGGGCCATCGCCTCCGGCACGTTCGCAGGAAGGGGCGCCGCGGAATTCAGTCGACGGGCGGGCAGACGGCCCGCAGGCCACCGTGACGTGACACCGCTCCGACCGGGCACGGGGCCCGGGCGGGTGGGCGAGAGCGCGCCGACCGTCGACGAGGTGGTCCGCGCGACGCAGCGGCACGTCCTGCCGCCGTTGCGCAGCTACCTGAAGTCGGCATCCCGATTGACCGAATCCACCGTTGAGCTGGAGGCCATCTGGCACGACGTGTCCGGCGGGCTCGCGCCGGTTGCCGACCGCGATCTCTACAAGGTTCGCCAGGCCGTTTCGCTCGTCGCTGCCGCCCGCTGGATCACGGCCTCATCGCTGGCCCGTGCCGAGAGTCGCGGACTGCACCGCCGCGAGGATGCATCCGATAGCGTCGAGCGATTCGAACACCGGATTCTGGTCGGTGGCCTCGACGAGGTATGGACCGCACCCGATCCCGTCGCGCCGCAACTGCTGTCCAATGCGGTGTCGGAGGCGCAGGCATGATCGAGATCGTCAGCGCGCAGGCCTGCATCGCCTGCGACGTCTGCATCAAGGTGTGTCCCACCGACGTGTTCGAGCGCGGGCCGGACGGGATACCGATCATCGCCAGGCAATCGGACTGCCAGACCTGCTTCATGTGCGAGGCCTACTGCCCCACCGATGCGCTGTACGTGTCCCCGATCGCCACCCCGGTGACCGGCGATAGCCCACACGCGGACGAGCACGCCGTCACCAGTTCCGGCCTGCTCGGCGGGTATCGCGAGATGATCGGTTGGGGACAGGGACGTGTCGCCGGATCACGCCGCGACCAGAACGCAATCCTGTCGGACTTCGCCCCCCTATCGGAGCCCGACCTGCCGGTCCCGGCCCAAGTATGTGACCGCGACTGGAACCATTGACAGCGGTGAACCGAGAGGTCCCGCGGCGACGTGGACATCCACGCCGCCGCCCCGCGATCGAAACTTAGCTGGGGATGTAGTCGAACGTGTCCGGGTTGGGGCCCGTCCTGCCCTCCTCGCCCTTGTCGAGTGCGGTCAGCGCCTCGACGTCGTGGGCGGCCAACTCGAAGTCGAACAGAGCGTAGTTCTCCTCGATGCGCTTCGGCGTCACCGATTTCGGGAACACGATGTCGCCGCGCTGAATGTGCCAGCGCAGCACCACCTGTGCCGGAGTCCTTCCGACCACCTCGGCGATTCCGGTGACCACTGGGTCGTCGAGGACCCTGCCTTGCGCGATCGGCGACCACGCCTCGACGGCGATGCCGTGCTCGGCGCAGTAGGCGCGGACCTCGTCGTTGGTGAAGTACGGATGCACCTCGATCTGGTTCACCGCGGGGACGGTGTCGGTCTCGCTGGCCAGCCGATCGAGGTGGCCGACCTGGAAGTTCGACACGCCGATGCTGCGGGCCCTGCCGTCGCGCCTGAACTCCTCGAGCGTCTGCCACGTCGATACGAAGTCGCCACCGTAGAGCGTGGGAAGCGGCCAGTGAATCAGGAACAGGTCGACGAAGTCGAAGCCGAGCTTGCTCAGCGTCTGATCGAAAGCCTTTCGCGCAGCGTCGGGTTCGTGGAACCCGTTGTTGAGCTTGCTGGTGACGAAGACGTCCGCACGGTCCAAACCGGAATCACGGATCCCTTGGCCGACGCCTGCCTCGTTCTGGTACATCTCGGCGGTGTCGATGTGCCGGTACCCGATGTCGAGAGCGGTCTTGACCGCGCTCGCCGTCTCGTCGGGGTCGATCTGATAGACGCCGAACCCGAGTTGCGGGATCAGGGCGCCGCTGGTGAGTTCGATCGTCGGAATGTTGCTCATGAATGGGCCTCCTTCAGCGAATTGCCATTGGCAGCGTGCCCAATCCGGTGTTGGGGCAAACGAGCCTCGGGTTCGCGATGACGTGCAGTAGTAGTTGTCGCCGAACGACACTGCGCCGTCGGCCTGCGCTTGGTCCGTTCAAGCTTAGTCAGGGTGAGGAACAAGGCGCGCCTTCCTCGCGATCACGAAGGCCTGTGGTGTCGACTCGATGCCGTCGTCCTCGGCTTCGCGCACGGTCTGCGAGTAGACCGTCAGCCCCGCGACCGCGAGCTTCGAACCGATGGCGCTCGGGTTGCGGCGGTGGAAGACGAGGTCGATCGGCATCCCGAAGGCCTCCTTCAGGTGACGCGGCTCGTCGCCCACCTGAAACGCGATCAGGACGACGCCGCCGGGAACGAGGATGCGATGGAACTCCGAGAGCGCCTTCGGCA
>NZ_JBOGDD010000119.1:0-2664 GCF_050701675.1 Mycobacterium sp.
GTCCAGGTACACGTGGGGATTGAGGAACGTCAGCGCAGCGCAGGTCACCAGGACCTCGGCCAACCGCGCAGGCGCTGCGTCGGACGGTGCCAGCGAGGCGGGCCGATACGCCCGTCTGGCCGCCAACAGTCCGTAGCAGATGAGGAACGCCGCGCCGCCGAACTTGGCGACGTTCAGGGCTGCGGGATGCGCGCTGATCAATGCGCCGATGCCGGCGATTCCCGCGGCGATCAGCACGATGTCGGACATCGTGCACATCGCGACCACCGGGAGAACGTGCTCGCGGCGGATGCCCTGACGCAGGACGAATGCGTTCTGTGCGCCGATGGCGGCGATCAGGGCGAAGGATGCCAGGAAGCCCAAGACGAGGGGTGAGGTCACGTCTCGACGCTATGTCTCGCAGGTGATGCAGTACAGCTAATTGTGCTTCATGCACATTAGAATGACTAATGTGAGCCTGGACGCGCTACAGCTCGGTCGTCGCCCCGGCATCTCCCCGGTATCTGTTGACAGTGTGGTTCGAACAGAAGGCTCACCGGCTATCCGCCGGAGGTGACTGCCACACCGATGGCCTGATCTGTGGGATACGTGTCATTGACGCCATCGCTGGCCCGACGAAGACTGAGACCATGAGATCGGTCGTCATCGTCGGTTACCCAGATGTGCAGGCCCTCGATGTCGTTGGACCGTTCGAGGTGTTCGTCGGCGCCCGACGCTATGTAGAAACCGACACATGGTCGCAGACGGGCTACGAGGTGGCTGTCGCCACCACGACCGGCGACCTGATACCGACAAGCACCGGTGTGACATTTGGAACCATCGCACTGCCCGATCCTCGCACCGTCGACACAGTGGTTGTGCCGGGCGGAGCGGGGATCATGCGGGCCCTGACGGACGAGGTCTTGCTGACCTGGGTCAGAGCGGCGGCGGCTCACGCGCGGCGGTTCACCACCGTCTGCACCGGTGCGTTTCTGGCCGCCGAGGCCGGCCTGCTGGACGGGCATGAGGTCACCACGCATTGGGCGTTCGCCGAGCAGTTGGCGCATCGGTACCCGAACGTGCACGTCAACGCCAATCGCATGTTCGTCAGAAGCTCGAAGCGGACCTGGACGGCAGCAGGGATCAGCGCGGGCATGGATCTCGCCCTGGCGCTAGTGGAAGCTGACCATGGCACCGAAGTCGCGAAATCGGTTGCACGCTGGCTTGTTCTGGCCCTGCGTCGACCCGGTGGGCAAGGGCAGTTCGCCGGTCCGGCCTGGTCTCCGCGGGCGCGACGCACCGGCATCCGGGCTCTCCAGGAAGCTGTCGAAGCAGACCCCGCAGCAGCCCACACTGTGGCCACACTTGCCGAGCGCGCCGCCATGAGCGTGCGGCACTTCACCCGTGTATTCACCGACGAAGTCGGCGAGGCGCCCGGCGCGTACGTCGAGCGCGTGCGGATGGACGCGGCGCGCCGCCAACTCGAAGAAACGTCGGATACCGTCGCCGTCATCGCCACACGATGTGGCTTCGGAACCGCAGAATCGATGCGGCGCAACTTCATTCGTCGGATCGGCGTCTCGCCGAAGGCCTATCGCAAGACGTTCGCATAGTGGAAGGAATCCCCGACGATGCCCGATGACCATACGTCACCGACGACCATCGCGATGCTGATCTATCCGGACTTCACCACCCTTGACCTCATCGGCCCGCAACAAGTGCTCGCCGGGGTCCCTGGCGTGACCATCGACCTGGTGGCAAAGAGCGCCGACGCGGTCATCAGCGACAGCAAGGTGTCGGTCATCCCGGACAGAACCTTCTCAGACTGCAGATCCGCTTACGACGTGGTGATCGTCCCGGGAACGAAGAGCACGCATCAGATGGTCGAGGATGAGGAGACGCTGGCGTTCCTGCGGTCCGTTTCGGCCGACGCGCGGTATGTGACCAGTGTCTGCACCGGCTCGCTCATTCTGGCGGCCGCCGGGCTGCTCACGGGATACCGCGCCGCATCCCACTGGGCGTTTCGGAGCTTCCTCCAAGCGTACGGTGCCATCCCGGACGACGGCCGCACCGTCATCGATCGCAATCGCATCACCGGTGGTGGAGTGACCGCCGGGATCGACTTCGGCCTTCACGTGGCCGCGATCTTGGCCGGTGAAGACACCGCCAGGCTGCGTCAACTGGTGATGGAGTACGACCCGGACCCGCCGTATGAATGCGGCACCCCGGACCGGGCCGATGCCAGCACCCTCGCCAAGGCGGAGCAGCGGTTGGCTCCGCTTGTCGCCGCGATGACAGCAGCGACCGGACGAATTACCCGACAAAGAAAGGACAGCGATGCACCGGCTTGACGGGAAGACCGCGCTGATCACCGGAGGAACAAGCGGTATCGGGCTGGCGACCGCACGGCTATTCATCGACCACGGCGCACGGGTGATCGTGACAGGACGCGACCGGGCCGCCTTGAGCCGCACCGGCAGCCAACTCGGCGCGCGGTGCACGACGATCAGGGCTGACGTCACCTCGGCCGAAGAGATGAGGGCGGCGGCGGAGCACATCGCTTCGAGCGCAGGCGAACTCGACATCTTTGTGGCCAGCGCCGGCATCGCGTACGCGACGCCACTGGGGGAGACGGACGAGGCGCGCTATGACCAGTTGATGGACGTCAACGTCAAAGGCGTGTTC
>NZ_JBOGDD010000120.1:0-2470 GCF_050701675.1 Mycobacterium sp.
TCGGCGTCCTCGCCGCCATCATCGAGCGCCAGGCCTCCGGGCGAGGCCAGGTGATCGACGCCGCCATCGTCGACGGGGTTTCGGTGCTCGGCCAGATGATCTGGGCGCTGCGTGGCATCGGCTTGTGGAACGACGAGCGTGGCACCAACATGCTCGACACCGGTGCGCCCTACTACGACACGTATGAAACCGCCGACGCAAGGTTCGTCGCGGTCGGCGCCATGGAACCGCAGTTCTACGCCGAATTGCTCACCGGTCTCGGCCTGTCCGATCGGGCCAACCTGCCCGACCGCGACGACGTCACGCAGTGGGAGTCCTTGCGGGAGACCTTCACCGAGGCGTTCAAGACCCGAACCCGCGAGGAATGGGCAGAGGTGTTCGACGGCACCGATGCCTGTGTGACGCCGGTGTTGACGTTCGCCGAGGCTGCAGCCGACCCGCACATGACGGCCCGTCGTTCCCTTGCCGTGATCGATGGTGTCCTTCAGGCGTCGGTGGCCCCGCGGTTCTCCCGAACGGTGCCCCCTCCCCCAGAGGGTCCTGCTCGGAGGGCAACCGATCCGAACGTGGTGTGGAAGGACTGACTTCGGCCTTTGCGAAACCATGAAAACAATGTTGTTCTAATACCTGACCCGAAGGCGCCTCGCCATTCGGGTCAGAGAGGTGGTTGTCATGGCATGGGACTTCTGCGCAGACCCGGAGTTTCAACCCACGCTCGACTGGGTTCGGATCTTCGTCGACGAGGAGGTGCGTCCGATCGAACCGCTGCTGCCGTATCTGTCGCCGTCCCAGGCCAGGGACCTGTTGGATCCCCTCAAGAACCGGGTCCGCGATCGAGGGTTGTGGGCTGCGCATCTACCGAAGGACATGGGTGGCAATGGCTTCGGGCAGTTGCCCCTGGCGCAGATGAATCTCATTACCGGGCGGGTGGGCCTGGCGATGGAGGTGTTCGGGAACATGGCGCCGGACTCCGGCAACGCCGAGTTGATCGCCGAGGGCGGCAGCGAGGCGCAGAAGGACCGCTGGCTGTGGCCCAACCTTCGCGGCGACATCCGCAGCGCGTTCGCCATCACCGAGCCGTGGGTGTCGGGCACCGATCCCACGCAGATCGAGTCGACCGGAGTCCTCGAGGGTGATGAGTGGGTGCTCAACGGCCGCAAGTGGATGATCACCAACGCCTCCATCGCCGACTTCATCATCTTCATGGTGCTCACCGAGCCGGAGGCTCCGGTGCATCTGCGGTGCTCGATGATTGTGGTGGAGAGAGACACTCCGGGGTTGACGATCTTGCGGGACATCCCGTCGATGCACGACCCGGACGTCACATTCGGTCAGATCGGCAACCACGCCGAGGTCGTGTTGGACAATGTGCGCGTGCCAACCGACCATCTGATCGGCCCACGAGGTCACGGGTTCGTGCTGTCGCAGGTCCGGCTGGGCCCGGGCCGGTTGCATCACGCGACGCGGTGGCTCGCCGAGGCCGAACGCGCCTTCGACATGATGGCCGAGCGGGCACAGTCACGGTCGTCGTTCGGCAAGAGCTACACCCGCCACCAGATGGTGCAGGAGTACGTCGCCGACTCCCGTATCGAGCTGGAGACCGCGAAACTGCTGACCCTGCGAGCGGCGTGGAAGTTCGACCGAGAAGGCAACCGGGCGGCCCGCAGTGACATCGCCATGTGCAAGGTATACAACGCGCAGGTATTGCACAACGTGGTGGACCGTGCTTTGCAGGTGCATGGATCGCTCGGTTATAGCGGCGACATGCCGCTGGAGTTGATGTACCGGATGGCGCGGATGGCCAGCCTCGTCGACGGCGCCAACGAAGTGCACAAGGTGAGTGTCGCCAAGAGTGAACTAGCGCGCTACGGGGCCGTCGAGGGCTGGCCGAGTGAACACGTCCCCACCCGACTGGCGGCGGCCCGCGCACGGTTCGCCCATCTTCTGGAGGCCACCGCGTGAACCGCACCGCCGCAGCGTTCGACGTCCCACGTTTCACCGAGTGGCTGGGGCAGGTGACGGGCGAGCCCGCCGAGGTGACGGTGACACCGATGACCGGGGGAGCCAGCTGTGAGATGTTCCTCGTCGGGCGACTGGACCGGTCCTGGGTGGTGCGTCGAGCGCCGCTGACGTCGGTGTCGGGAACGGCACATCACGTGGTCCGGGAAGCCCGGGTGATCGAGGCGTTGGCCGATTCGGCGGTGCCGGTCCCGACGATCCTCGCCGTTGGGGAGGATCCCGCGATCCTCGGTGCGCCCTTCTTCGTGATGTCCTTCGTCGACGGCGACGTGGTGCGCCGCAACGGATTACCCGAAAGCCTCGCCATGCAGCCCGATTCGCACCATGCCGTGGGGGAGGGGCTGATCGACACCCTGGTGGGTCTTCACGACGTCGACTGGCGGTCCACCCCGCTGGCGGGGTTGTCCCACCCGGAGCGTTTCCTGGACCGCCAAGTCGACCGGTGGATGAC
>NZ_JBOGDD010000121.1:0-4207 GCF_050701675.1 Mycobacterium sp.
AACCAGCGGCGACCCGTGGTCAGGCGGACAAGGCGCTGGACATGCTGATGACGGCCGAGCGGCCGCTCATCGTCGCCGGCGGCGGCATCATCAACGCCGACGCCTCGGATCTGCTGGTCGAGCTGGCCGAGATCCTCGACGTGCCCGTGGTCCCGACCCTGATGGGCTGGGGCACCATCCCCGACGATCACCGGCTGGCGGCCGGCATGGTTGGGCTGCAGACCGCCCATCGGTACGGCAACGCCACCATGCTCGCCTCGGACTTCGTGCTGGGAATCGGCAACCGCTGGGCCAACCGGCACACCGGCGGGCTCGACACCTACCGCAAGGGGCGGCGTTTCGTCCACGTCGACATCGAGCCCACCCAGATCGGTCGCGTCTTCGCCCCTGACCTCGGGATCGTCTCGGACGCCAAGGCCGCACTCGAGCAGTTCGTCGCCGCCGCAAGGGAACGGCAGGCCGCGGGCGCCCTGCCGAAGTGGGGCAGCTGGGTGCAGGAGTGCCAGGAGCGCAAACGGACGATGCACCGCAAGACTCACTTCGACGACGTCCCGATCAAGCCCCAGCGGGTCTATGAGGAAATGAACCGCGTCTTCGGACGCGACGCGCGCTACGTCACGGCGATCGGACTGTCCCAGATCGCAGGTGGACAGTTCCTTCAGGTCTTCAAACCGCGCCACTGGATCAACTGCGGCCAGGCGGGGCCGCTGGGGTGGACGGTGCCTGCCGCTCTCGGCGTGGCCACCGCCGACCCCGAAGCGACCGTGGTCGGGTTGTCCGGTGACTACGACTTCCAGTTCCTCATCGAGGAACTCGCGGTCGGGGCGCAGTTCAACCTGCCCTATGTGCACGTCCTGGTGAACAACTCCTACCTGGGGTTGATCCGGCAGGCGCAGCGCAACTTCGACATGGACTACTGCGTGTCCCTGGCCTTCGACAACATCAACTCCCAAGAGACCGACAGTGACGTCCCCAAGGGATACGGCGTCGATCACCTGCGAGTCGCTGAAGGCTTGGGCTGCAAGGCCATTCAAGTGGTCGAGCCCGATGACATCGGTCCGGCGCTGGCGAGGGCGCAGCGACTCGCCCAAGAGCACAAGGTGCCCGTCGTGGTCGAGATCTTCCTGGAGAAGGTCACCAACATCGCGATGGGCACCGAACTCGACAACGTCGTCGAGTTCAACGATCTCGCCGAATCGCTCTCCGACGCACCGACGGCCGCCACCCTTCTCCTGGACTGAGGGCCGCAGGTGCCCTAGCCCGCCGCTTCCCTCTCGAACTCCGAGGCCAGGTCGCGCGCCACCTGTTTGAGCAGTGGCGTCACCTTCGTCGCCAACTTCAGGGTCAGACGTGACTCGGGTCCGGAGATCGAGATCGCGGTCAACGTGGGCGCGTCCGGCACCGGCACCGCGAAGCACCGCACGCCGATCTCCTGCTCGCCTTCGTCGACGGCGTAACCACGGGATCGACTCAGTTCGATATCGCGCATCAGGGCATCGCTGGTGGTGAGGGTGTTGTCGCTGGAGGCCGGCATGCCTGCGCGCTGGAGCAGCGCCAGCACGGCGTCGTCGGGAAGTTGCATCAGCAGCGCCTTGCCGACCCCGGTTGAGTGCATGTGTACGCGCCGCCCCACCTCGGTGAACATCCGCATGGAATGCGGTGAGGGGACCTGCGCCACGTAGACGGCCATGTCGTTGTCCATGACCGCCATGTTGGCGCTCTCACCGGTGCGCTCGACGAGCTCGATCAGATGCGGGCGCGACCATGCCCCGATCAGCCGTGCCGCACTCTCTCCCAACCGAATCAGCTTGGGGCCCAACGCGTAGTGCCGGTTGGGAAGTTGCCTGACGTATCCCATGTTCAGCAGCGTCCGCACCAGGCGGTGAATGGTCGGCTGCGGCAATTCGGCGCGAGCTGCCAACTCCCCGAACGCAATCGACGGGCCTGCGCTCGCCATGATCTCCAGCAGTTCGAAGGCGCGCTGGACCGATTGAACGCCGCCCTTGATCGGCGCATCCTCCGCCATCAAAGCCCTCCCGATCGTCGGCTGGTCCCCCGGTGGTGATTCCGCTGAGCGACAGACTAGTTTCGTATCACGAAATGCCCTTCAGGGCAAACCAGCAACGGCGCCCTGGACGCGGCGGATCGCGGCCAGGAATCGCCTGCGCGCCAACCGAACCAGTGCAAACGTGGACCAGCGCGGCGGGAGCTAGCCCAGGTCGAAGTCGAGACCGACCAGGTGCCCGTGGGCCTGGGACCGGCTGACCGAGTCGGCGTCAGCGCGGTCGTACAGAAGCCGCCATCCCTCGCGATCATCGCGGCCTTCCGGGGTTTCGAGCCACCGCCGCAGCAGAGCGATACTGCTGCTGGCGAACACGGCGGCACGCAGGCTGGCGCTGAGCTCCGTGCGAAGGCGGCCGATCGCCGGTGAGACCGACTGCGGCAGCAGCGTGCCGACGTAGCTCGCCAGCGCGCGGTTCACGTCTCTGGCCTCCAAGGCGCCGTACACCGCAGCCAGGTCGCTGGTCACGGGTCGCAGCAGCCGGTACGGGCGCGAGCCCACCCATTCGGCGCCGATGACCCGGCGCAACCGCGACATCTCCGCCCGAACCGTAACTACGTCGAGGTCCTTGTCGTCGAGCAGCATCGCAAGGTGATCGGAGGTGAGACCCTCGGGATGCCTGCTCAACAGCACCAATATGTCGGCGTGGCGGCCGGTCAGCGTGATCGTCCGCTGTTGGCCGGCGTCGTCGGTGGTTCGCCAGCGGGCGCGATCGGACCCCAGCGCGCTCAGCTGGGCCTCGCTAGTGGGTTGAGCGTCCCGCGCGAGCTGCTTCAACTGCAACAGGGCCAGATAGTTCTCCACCGCGACGACGGTGGCACGTACGAGCGCCAACGTCTGGAGTGTGGCCACGCGCGTTCCGCCGGTCACGTCGATGGCGCCGAGTACCGCGCCCGTCTCCGGATCGTGCACGGGGACCGCCGTGCAGCTCCACGGCTGCGCCAGCCGGGAATAGTGCTCCGAACTGCGAATCTGCAGCTCGCGGTCAAGGGCGAGGGCCAGACCGGGCGCATTGGTGCCCGCCGCGCGTTCACTCCAATCGGCACCAGGCATGAAGTTCATCGACTCGGCCCGCCGACAGGCCCGACGGTCGCCCTCCACCCACAACAACGTGCCGTTCGCAGAGGCCACCGCCACCATCACGTTGGCATCGACGGCGTCGTCGACGAGCAGTCGGCGAATCACCGGCAGGGCAGGCGCCAAGGGGTGGGCCTCGCGCAGTTGGGCGACGCTACGAGTCACCGCCGACGAGCCCGCTGCGCCCAGTTCGGGATCCACACCGGTGGCGAGACTGCGTTGCCAGCTCTCCGCCACCACGGGGCGCATCGGGGCGGCGCCGAGATAGGAGCCATCCACCTGCCCGGCTACGAACAGGTCGTGCAAGGAGCGCAGCGCGGACGGCGAAAGAAGGCCGGCCCCGCTCCTCGAGGTACTTGGCAAACGCACGGTTCATACTCCTCGCGCGGCCGCTCGGCCGGTGGCACCCTTGCCCCGGGTTCGCACCCGCGCACGCAACGACCAGAGTAGCGGAGTCACCTGCGAGGACGGTCCAGGCGTGTCCGCCCGAGCCGCCGCGGCGACAAGACGCCTGGATGCGGGAACGCCGGGCCACTACCGAGGCAGTCATCCCAAATATGTTGTGTACATTGCAATTACGGCATGCTCGCCGCTCACGGCACCTCCGGTGAGCGCAACGGGATGCCGACCACGATCCGGGCAGCGTCGTGGCCAAGGGTGCGCGCACACTCCCGGTCCGCGGAGCCCGACGTGAAGAGCCCGGACGGGGGTTCGGCGAGCAACTCGTGCTGGACGCACACCCGGCCGCGCACGTCGATGCCGACACCCACGCTCAGCGACGACCGGCTCGCGGCCAACTTCGCGAGCCCGCGCGCGTCATCATCGCCGGTGGGCCGTTCCAGCAAGTAGGGAACGCCCTCTTCCTCGATCCCTGCCAGCACCTCACGCTCGAGGGCGTCCGCACCGCTACTGAGGACGAGAATCGCAGGTTTGTCCGGCTGCCCACCCTCAAGCATCGACGTCCACGACGTTTCGGCCGGTCACGTCGTCGCCACCGCAGGCAGCCGGTTCGGCCGCAGATTGCCCCAACGACGACGCGTACGCCGCGACGAGGCCGGACGCCACGGC
>NZ_JBOGDD010000122.1:0-9895 GCF_050701675.1 Mycobacterium sp.
CCCCAACACGATCGGCGCGACACCCGCACCCCCAACGGAAGTAACGACGACTCCGATCGGCGCATCAATCGTGGCCTGAAGCTGCGCGAAGTCAGTGCTCAGGTCTGCTGCCGGCGATGCACTCGTCGTCAGCGGCACGGGTTTGGCAGACGTGATCGCGCCGGGTTCCGCCGGGAGTGTCCGAATGACCTTTGGGGTGGCGGTCATCGTAGAGTCTGACGACGTGCGAGTTACCAGCAATGCTGAGAACCCACTAGCCAGCACCACGAGGACACTGACAAGCGTCCAGAGCACACGCACCCTGGTCGGGCGTTTAGAGGCCGGAGTGGCGTGTGACGGCATGCGACTCAGGGTCGGAGAAACGCCACGGTGCCGTTGACTACCGCAGCGGCATAGGCCGCCCGGCCCTGATCGCTCGTCATCCGCGCGGCGTCGTCGGCGTTTCGCATGTTGCCAAGCTCGACCAGGATCGCCGGATACTCGGCGAGGTTCAGACCGGCGAGGTCCGAACGCCCATACAGCCCGTTGGACCCGAGATAGGTCGAGGGTGGAAGTCCAGAAGCAGCGAGCGCGTCACGCATGTCGTTGGCGAGCTGTAATGAGGGCGCGCCCTGGGAGTCGAAAAGCGGCGGAGCGGAGTAGTTGACGTGGAAGCCGTGGCCGGAGGCCGGTCCGCCGTCACCGTGGATGCTGACGATCGCGTCGGGGTGCTGGGCATTGGCCGCGGCCGCGCGGGCATCCACGCACGGCGCCGGGCCGCTGTCGTCGGCGCGGGTCAGCACGGTCTCGGCGCCCATCGCGTTGAGTGCGTTCTGGACCAGCAGCGCGACGTCCCAGGTGAACGCGTGCTCGGGGAAGCCTGCGTCGGTGGCGGTCCCCGTGGTCTGGCAGTCCTTGGTGCCGCCGCGGCCGTTGGGCACCTGGCGACCCAGCGGTCCGTCGGCCGCGGAACCGTGACCAGGATCGAGGACGATCACCTTGCCTGCGAGATCGGCGGCATGGGCCTGCGGCGCCGGCCCGACCACCAGCTCCGCGCCGACCAGCAGCGGGGCGGCCATCAGCACCAGTGCGCGCAGCGCCCAACGCTAACAAAGCCCGCCGGTGGCCCCCGGCGGGAAATTCTGCGTCCAGTGCCGGGCGACGTCGACTCTGCGCGTGATCCACACCTTGTCGTGGGACTGCACGTAGTCGAGGAACCGCCCGAGTGCCGCGATGCGCGCGGGGCGCCCGACGAGGCGGCAGTGCAAGCCGATCGACAACATCTTCGGAGCCCCCGCCTCACCCTCGGCGTACAGCACGTCGAACGCGTCACGCAGGTAGGTGAAGAAGTCGGTCCCGCTGGGGAATCCGCTGGGCGACACGTACTTCATGTCGTTGGTGTCGAGGGTGTACGGAACGACGAGGTGATCCTTGCCATCCACCCGGGTCCAGTAGGGCAGGTCGTCGGCGTAGGAGTCGGAGTCGTAGAGGAAGCCGCCGTGCTCGACCACCAGTCGGCGCGTCTGCGGCGAATCCCGGCCCGTGTACCAGCCCAGCGGTGCCGAGCCGGTCAGTTCCGTCATCAGGCGGACCGCCGCGGCCAGGTGCTCGCGCTCGGTGTCCTCGTCGATGAGTTGATAGCTCAGCCAGCGCAGACCGTGACAGGCGATCTCGTCGCCCCTGGCCTGGAACGCGGCGAGCGCCTCCGGGTTGCGCGCGAGTGCCGTGGCGACGCCGAAGATCGTGAGCGGAAGCTGACGCTCGTCGAACATCCGCAGCACCCGCCAGAGCCCCGCCCGGGAGCCGTATTCGTACAGCGACTCCATGCTCATGTGCCGGTTCGGGAAGGGCTGTGCACCAATGATTTCGGAGAGGAACGTCTCGGACGACTCGTCACCGTGCAGGACGTTGTTCTCCCCGCCCTCCTCGTAGTTCAGGACGAACTGCATGGCGATGTTGGCGCCGCCGGGCCAGCGCGGATCGGGCGGGTGCGGGCCGTATCCGACCATGTCGCGTGGGTACTCGTCGGTGGTCGGCGTCATGGTGGAATTGTGGCAGTGGACTAGCGCAGTTTCGCGATGACCGTCTCGGCGAAGCGCTCGATGGGCCCGCGGAATTGCGCGACCTGGCCCGAATCGCCCTCGGCCGTCCCCATCCACGGTGCGCACATCACCGCCGTGACGCCGAGATCCTCGGCCCGCTCGTAGAGCTCCGCGCTCGGCGCGTCCAGGAGCGCGAGCATGATCTCGAACGGTTCGTCGCTCCGCCCGTACTCGCGGCGCAGCTCCCGGAGGCGCTCGAGGTAGGGCACGGCGTCGTTCCAGGTGTAGGCGGTGCCCACCCAGCCGTCGCACGAACGCGCGGCGCGGCGCAGGGCGGCCTCGGACTCGCCGCCGCACATGATCGGCACGGGCGTCAGCGGGTGTGGTTCGAGCATCAGCTCCGGCACCTCGTAGTACTCCCCGCTCCACGACACCCAGCCGCCCTGCCACAGCGCCCGCAGCGCGGGGATCATCTCGTCGAGCCGCTTTCCGCGATTGCCGAACGATTGCCCCAGCAGCTCGAACTCCTCGCGCATCCAGCCCGCCCCAACCGTCAGCGCCACCCGACCCTCGGAGATGACGGCGGCGGTGGCCACCTGCTTGGCCACCTCCACCAGCGGGCGGGACGGCGCGATGTACACGGCGTTGGTGAAGCGCAGCCGCGTGGTCGTGGCCGCCATCGCTCCGATCATCACCCACGAATCGGGCCATGCCGTTTCCGGTGGCCACGGCGGGGCATCCGCGCCGGACGGGTACGGCGACGTCAGCGTCCGTGGGTAGATCAGGTGGTCGGCACAGATCATGCCGTCGAAGCCGGTTTCGTCGAGCATTCGCGTGACTGCAAGGGCGTCGGAGGTGTTCATGAACGCCGTGCCCGACCAGAACTGCATCGCACCACCCTGCCCCATCTCGGCGTTTTTCCACCGCGGTTTGCGGGCAAGCTCAGACCATGCCCTCGCTGCTGTGGTTCCGGCGCGACCTGCGCCTGCACGACCTACCGCCGATCCTCGAC
Organism: Mycobacterium sp.; assembly: GCF_050701675.1. Lineage (GTDB taxonomy): Bacteria > Actinomycetota > Actinomycetes > Mycobacteriales > Mycobacteriaceae > Mycobacterium. Next base: position 3,034 of record NZ_JBOGDD010000122.1, read on the forward strand.
GCCGCTCGAGAAGACCGGGACGTGCTCGCCTGCTACGTCCTCGATCCACGGCTGAAGGCGACCGCGGGCCCTCGGCGGCTGATGTTCCTGTACGACTCGCTCCGGGAGCTCCGCGACGGACTCGACGGGCGGCTGTTGGTCACCCAGGGCCGTCCAGAGTCCCGAATCCCCGCTCTGGTCAAGGAGATCCACGCGACCGCGGTGCACGTCTCCGCCGACTTCTCGCCATTCGGGATGCGCCGCGACGCTGCGGTCCGCGAGGCGCTCGCCGACGTGCCGCTCGAGGAGTCCGGTTCCCCCTACCTGGTGTCCCCCGGCCGGGTGACCAAGGGCGACGGCACGCCCTACAAGGTGTTCACGCCGTTCTACGCGGCGTGGCGCGAACACGGCTGGCGCACGCCCGCCAAGACCGGCGCGGAGTCGGCACGCTGGATCGACCCCGCCGACGTGAGCGGCGGCGTCGACGTCCCGAGGGGCGACGCCGAACTCGACAACGCCGCCGGTGAAGCCGCGGCCCGGAAGCAGTGGAAGAAGTTCGTCGACTCGACCCTGAGCGCCTACTCCGAAGACCGAAACCGGCCCGACCGCGACGGCACCAGCCGGATGTCGGCGCACCTCAAGTTCGGCACCATCCACCCGCGCACCATGGCTGCCGATCTCGGCAGCGGCAGCGGCGCGCAGGCCTATCTGCGGGAGTTGGCGTTCCGCGACTTCTACGCCTCGGTTCTGCACGCGTGGCCGGACAGCGCGTGGTGGAACTGGAACAAGTCCTTCGACCGCATCGCGGTGGACGAAGACCGCGACGCCGAGAAGCGGTTCCAGGCGTGGAAGGCGGGCGCGACGGGCTTCCCGATCGTCGACGCGGGTATGCGCCAGCTCGCCGAGACCGGCTTCATGCACAACCGGGTGCGGATGATCGCCGCGTCGTTCCTCGTCAAGGATCTGCACCTGCCGTGGCAGTGGGGTGCGCGGTGGTTCCTTGAGCAGCTGACCGACGGCGACATGGCCAGCAACCAGCACGGTTGGCAGTGGGCCGCCGGGTGCGGGACCGATGCCGCGCCGTACTTCCGGGTGTTCAACCCGACGACGCAGGGCAAGAAGTTCGATCCCGATGGCGCCTACGTGAAGCGCTGGGTGCCGGAGGTCGGCGGCGGGGACTATCCGGAGCCGATGCTCGACCACGCCGCCGAACGCCTCGAGGCGCTGCGTCGCTACGAGGCCATCCGATGAATACGACAACGTGTCGTATGCCAGAATGGGCTCCGTTCACTGGGACGTTGATTGGGACCCTTGAGGAGCAGCCGTGGCGAACACCGAGGTCGAACGACACACCGGCGTTGACGTCGAAGACGTGCCGTCGGCGAATTGGGGATGGTCGAAGGAGAACCACCGCGCCATCCAGATCGGCGGCATCCTGGCGGGCTTGTTCATGCTTGCCATGCTGAGGGGCAACCACGTCGGTCACGTCGAGGACATCTTCCTCATCCTGTTCGCGCTGACCATCTTCGGCATCGTGTTCCGCGACTGGTGGCTGCGTCGCCGCGGGTGGACCCGCTAGGCCCGGTTCGACGCGACCTGGACGTGACTTCGACGTGACAATGGCGCGAATTGTTGTAAACCTGGAGGGATGAGTCTCGTCGCGGGGCGCGGTCCCCTCAGTGCCGATCCGGTCGGTTGGTTCTCGACTCCGCTGCCCACCGACGTCGTGTTCCTCGAACCGCATGCCCGTCGCATCCAGGCGGTGCTGAACGGACATACCGTCATCGACACCGAGCACGCGCTTGTGGTGCACCGCCGCGACCACGCGCTCAGCTATGCGTTTTCTGCCGACGAGGTCGCAGCGCTCCCCGGTGAAGCGGTGCCCGAGGCGCCTGGTTACGTCCACGTACCGTGGAACGCCGTCGACACGTGGTTCGAAGAGGGACGCAAACTCGTCCACTACCCGCCCAATCCGTATCACCGGGTCGACTGCCGACCGACGACGAGGGGTTTACGCGCCACGGTCGGCGGCGTTGTGCTGGTCGACACCACCGACACCGTGATCGTCTTCGAAACAGCGCTCGCTCCACGGCTTTACGTCGACCCCGCCGTGGTCCGTACCGACCTGCTGCGGCAATCCGAGTCGACGAGCTACTGCAACTACAAGGGCGATGCCACCTACTGGTCGGCCGTCGTCGGTGGCGTCGTCCACCAGGACGTGGCATGGAGTTACCAGGACCCGCTGCCCGAGACCGTTCCCATCCGCGGGTACCTCAGCTTCGACGAAACCCGCACAGAGGTGATCGCCGAGCTTCCGGTCGGCGTGACGCGATGACGGGTCCGGTCGTCACGGCCGTACCCGGCAAACCCAATCTGCTGCTCGGCAGTTACGACGTCGCCGCGCTGGGTTACCGGGCCGAGGAGTTCTTCATCAGCGGAACGGCCACGTCCTACGCCGCGACCGGCGATCTGAACGCCGACGGGCGGTGGCGTGTCGCACCGGCCCGCGACGCGGACTACACCACCCGGATCGTGGTCCTGACCCCGGAGCACGTGTCCGCCTTCAACGGAACGGTTCTGGTGGAGTGGCTCAACGTCTCCGGCGGCATCGACGCCCCCGCGGTGTGGTTCATGGCGCATCGCGAGATGCTGCGCGAGGGATACGCCTACGTCGCGGTCTCGGCGCAGGAGGTGGGCGTGCAGGGCGGCGACAGCCCCGGGGGCCATGACATGTCGTTGAAGACCCAGGACCCGGTGCGCTACGCACCCCTGCGTCACCCCGGGGACGCCTTCTCCTACGACGTGTTCTCTCAGATCGGTCGGCTCGTCCGCTCCAGTCAACCCGGCGGCGTGCTGAGCGCACTGACCCCGGAACACGTTCTCGCCGTTGGCGAATCACAATCCGCCATGTACTTGACCACGTACGTCAACGCCGTCGACCCGCTGGCCGAAGTGTACGACGGCTTCCTGGTGCATTCCCGGTTCGCCCCCGCCGCACCGCTGGACGGGGTGTCCATGCTCGAGCCGTCGAGCGCGACCATGCCCGACGCGGTCAGGATCCGTCCCGATCTCCGCGTCCCGGTGCTGGTGATCATCACCGAGACCGACCTGCTCGGCGGCCCCCTACTGGCCTACTACACGGCGAGACAGCCCGACGAGGCGCGGCTGCGGGTCTGGGAGATTCCCGGCACCGCCCATGCCGACAACTACACGATTCAGGTCGCCCCGATCGACACCGGATTCGCCCCGCTGAGCGCGATCGTGGCCGCCTACGCGCCCACCACCACCCTGATGGGCGAGCAAGTGGCACAACCCATCAACTTCGGCCCGCAACACCACTACGTGCTCCAGGCGGCACTGGCCGGTCTGCGCAACTGGGTGCGCACCGGCGAGCCGGCACCGAGCGCGCCGCAGATCGAGTTGAGCGCCGCCGACCCACCGCAGCTGGTGCTCGACGACCATGGAATCGCCAAGGGCGGGGTCTGGACTCCGTGGGTCGACGTGCCGATTGCGAGAACGTCTGGGCTCGGTGGCGACGGGAACTTCATGGCCAGCCTCTTCGGCTCGGGCGAGGTGTTCGACGCCGCCACCGTGGCAAGCCTGTACCCGGGCGGGTCGGACGAGTATCTACGGCTCTTCGAGATTGCCCTCGACGAGGCAGTCCGATCCGGCTTCATCGTCGCAGCGGACCGCGGCGAGATCCTCGAACTCGCCGCAGCGACATACCCATTGAACCGGTGAGCGTCCTCCGCCGCGCTGCGCTCAGCTCGCGTCGATCACCAGGCGGCCGAACCGCTCGATGACCTCCACCGCGTGGGCCAGGCTGTCACCGGGTACCTGGACCTGAATCCACGTGACGCCGAGCGCCGCGAGTTTCTCGACCCCGTCGAGGTAGGCGTCGGGGTTGAAGTCCTCGTCCGCGGGGTTCCCGCCCGCCGAATTCGTGAACGTCACGTCCAGCGCAGCCGGGTCTCGGCCCGCGGCTTCGGACCGACGGTGCAGATCGTCGATACCCGTCTTCAATTCATCGAGGGTCTCCATCGATGCGGTGCGTGCGGTCTGCGCCAGCACCGCAGGAGCGGGGAAGGGGCACCACCCGTCGCCGAAGGCGGCGACGCGACGCCGGGCCGCACCGGTGTTTCCACCGATCCAGATCGGCGGATGCGGTCGAGTCACGGGGCGGGGATGGGCGGTGATCCCACTGGCGGTGAAGTGACGGCCCTCGAAGCTGACGTCGTCGGTGGTCCACACGGTGCGGATGACCTGCAGTGCTTCCTCCACCAGATCGGCGCGCTCCTCGAAATCGACTCCGAGAGCCGCGAACTCGCGCTTGAGGTAGCCGACTCCGACGGCAAGGGTGAAACGACCACCGGACAGCAGGTCCAGAGTCGCTCCCGCCTTCGCGACGACGAAGGGATTGCGGTACGGCAGCACCACGACGTTCGGGATCAACCTCAGCGTCGTGGTGTGGGCGGCGGCAAAACCCATCGCCACGAAGGGATCAAGCGCGTCGTGGCCGCCGGATTCCAGCCACCGTTGGGTCGGCGCGGGATGATCGGTGAATCCGAAACCGCTGAATCCGGCCGCCTCTGCGGCCGCCGCCACCGCAGCGACACCGGACCCGACGACGAGTTCCGGGTTGTACGGATGGCTGTGCATCGGGTGGGTGAAGGTGTAGCGCATTGGGCTCACTCCCCTTGTCGTGTGGACGGTCAGGACACCTTGGCGGGCGAGTAGTTGGGACGCCCGAGCCCGAGCGCGTGCTGCGCGATCATGTTCCGGAACACCTCGAGGGTTCCGCCGTAGATACCCATCGGAGCGGCCAGCCGGAACAGGAATTCCACCCCGCCGTCATCGGCCGCTCCGCTCGTCCCCGCGGGCAGCGCGGCAGCGACGCCGACGATGTCCATGAGATCGGCCGTCACCTCGCGCATGACCTGTGCGTTGGCAACGCGACCGAACATCTCCGGCGTGCTCATCGCCGCCTCCATCCTGGCGATGCTGCGACCCAGCCGGTACCGAACGGAACCCTCGTCGATCGGGCGTAGGCCCGTGGGGTCCGCCTGCGCCAGGATTCCCGCGATGCGGTCGACGGCTTGGGCAAGCAGAAGGACGTGCTCCGACATCACGGCGATCTTCTGCAGCCCGTCGGCATCCCGCTCGACCGTGCCGTGTTCGGCGTTGAGCGCTCCACGCAGAACCACCCATCCGCCGTTGACCTCGCCGACTCGGTACCGGTCCTCGACCCTCACGTCGCTGTAATAGGTGATGTTGGTTCGATCCCCGTCGACGGTGCGGATGCCCTGGATCTCGATGCCCGGCGAATCCAGAGGGACGAGGAACATGGTCAGGCTCTGGTGTTTCGGCGCGTTTGGATCGGTGTTGGTGATGAGGAAGACGTACTGCGCATTCTGGGCGTTCGACGTGAACATCTTGGAGCCGTTGATGATCCAGCCCCCGCCGTCGCGTACCGCTCGCGTCTTGCACGTGGCGACGTCGGAACCGCCACCGGGCTCGGTGTAGCCAAGACAAAGCCGCGTATCACCGGCGAGGACCCCTGGCATGACGTCCGCGAACAGTTCGGGTGAGGCGAACTGCCGGAGCGCGTTGGCGACCATGGCCGTGGTTCCCGAGTGAAACCACGGGGTGCGGGACCGGCCGATCTCGAGTTCGAAGATGCGCAGGCGAAGCGCGTTGAAACCGCCGTCCGCCCCGGCCTGGTAGTACTGCGTCAGGTAACCCGCGTCGCCGAGTGCCCGGTGCACCCCCTCGTCGAAGTTTTCACCGGTCTCTCGGTCGCGACTGATCACCTCGTCGGTGACGAGCTCTGCCAGGAGTGCTCTCAGGTCGTCTCGGAATGCCTGGTCCTCCTCGGACAGGTCGACTCTGGAGAAGTCCACGGTTCTACCTTCCTCCGATCACATCGACTGCTTCAGCGCAGCAACGGTTTCCAGATCCTCGATCGCCGAGACGGCACGTTGGAGGCCTTCCAGCGAGATGGCCTCGGTCTGCATGCCGCCGAGGCCGGCCGTGGTCAGCGGCGAGACGAACGCGTACGTCACGGCCTGGCGGTAGCGGGTCCACAGGTCGTCGCGGTCGAACTCGGGGCCTCCTGCCGCGGCAACCGACTTGCGGTACACGTCCAGCAGGTCATGCTCAGCCGCCCGGCGGTCGGCGACGGGGAGGCCGAGCACCAGCGTGTAGGTCAGATCGCGGGCGGGGTGGCCCCGCCGAACCACCTGCCAGTCCAGCAGACCCGCGCGGCCGTCGCGGAAGTAGGTATTGCCAGGGTGGGAGTCACCGTGCAGAACGGTGTGCGTCCCCGCGTCGACGATCTCCGTCGCCTGCTGGTAGTTCTCCCAGAGGAAGCGCCCCGTTTCGATCGGGATCGCGGTCCGCTCGGCGAGCTTGCGTGCCGACATCTTCATCAGCGCAGGCGTGAGCAGGTTCGTCGGCTCGGTCGACGGGGCCTTGAGCCAGCTGAATTCTCCTGCGGTCCCGGCCTTCTCGGGCAATCTTCCCCAGAAGGCGCCGTGCAGGCCCGCAAGCACCTCCATCAACGACGCCATCTGGTCGACGGTCAGCGGGTTCAGGGTGTCGGCGAACCGGCACGGGCTGATCGTCATGTCCTCGAGAACGACGACGTACCGTCCGGTCAGGGGGTCGAACGCCGATCCGTACGACCGCGGTATCCCGTCACCGAGAGCGGGTGCCAACCGACTGTAGAACCGGGACTCGGTCTCCCCCAGCCCAGCCAACTCGCCGAGCATCCTGGTGGCCGCCGTGGCGGCCGCGAGCTTCACGAAGACCGAAGCGGGCACGTCCTCGCCGGTGAGCGCAAGCCTTGCCCTCGACGACGTCCCCGCCTCGCCGTCGATGACCG
>NZ_JBOGDD010000123.1:0-8288 GCF_050701675.1 Mycobacterium sp.
GCTGTGGAGCGGCTTCCAGATCATCGGTGACGGTACCGGTCAGTACGACGGCCCCGCCAACGCCGTCCTGCTCGGCACGGTCCTGATCGCGTTCACGACAGTGATCAACGCGCTCGGGGTCAAGCTGATGGCCCGAATCAATAGTGCAGGCGTCTTCATCGAACTCATCGCCGCCGTTTTGATCGTGGTGCTCCTCGGATTCAACATCAAACGCAGTCCGGACATCTTCTTCTCGACCAACGGCTACGGGGCGGGAGAGAGCACGGGCTTCCTCGGCGCCTTCCTGATCGCCTCGCTGGCATCGGGTTACGTCATGTACGGCTTCGACACGGCCAGCTCATTGGGCGAGGAGACCGTCGAGCCGCGTCGAACCGCACCGAAGGCCATCTTCCGGGCCATCCTCGCGTCCTTCGTGATCGGCGGCGGCATCCTGGTGTTCGCAGTGATGGCCGCGCCCAACCTGCAGGACCCGGCACTCGGCGAAAGCACCGGCGGTCTGCAATACATCGTCGAGCAGGTGATGTGGGGTCCGCTGGGCACGATCTTCCTGATCTGCATCGTCATCGCGGTGACGGTGTGCACGCTGGCGGTGCACACCGCCGCCATCCGGCTTACCTTCGCCATGGCGCGCGACAACGCACTTCCCTTCGGCGAGAAGCTGGCTCGCGTTCATCCCAAGACTCAGACACCGATCATTCCCGCGATCGTCATCGGCGTGCTCGCCGTGCTCATCCTGGTGATCAACGTGGGCCAAGCCAAGATCTTCACGGTCCTGACGTCGATCGCGATCATCATGATCTACCTTGCCTACCTCATGGTGACCGGGCCGCTTCTGAAGAAGCGGCTCCAGGGGCAGTGGCCGCCAAAGGATCTCAAGGAGGGCGGCTACTTCACGATGGGCAAGTGGGGGATGCTGGTGAACATCGTCGCGGTGGTCTGGGGTGTGGCGATGGCGCTGAACCTGGCTTGGCCGCGGGTCGCGGTGTATGGCGAGGGCTGGTACTACCAGTGGGGTGCCTTCATCTACATCGGTGTAATTCTTGGTTCCGGTCTGCTGTGGTACGGACTCAAGGGCCGTAACCACATCGGTACCTTGGAATCGCACGCGGCAGCTGCGAAAACCGATGTCTAGCAACGATTTCTCCACCCAAATATTCGACTATGTGATCGCCGGCGGGGGGACGGCCGGCTGCGTGCTGGCCGCCCGCCTGTCGGAGGACCCGAACGTGACGGTCTGCCTGATCGAGGCCGGACCGTCGGACATCGGTGACACCAACGTCCTTCCGTTGTCGGAGTGGATGCACCTGCTGGATTCCGGCTACGACTGGGACTACCCGGTGGAGCCGCAGGAACGCGGTAACAGCTTCATGCGGCACGCCCGCGCGAAGGTGCTCGGCGGGTGCTCGTCGCACAATTCGTGCATCGCGTTCTGGCCACCCGCGGAATGCCTGGACGAATGGGTCCAGATGGGCGCCACCGGATGGGGTGCCGCCGAAATCCTGCCGTTGGTGAAGCGCCTGGAGACCAACGACGCGCCGGGCGATCACGGCCACGATGGTCCGGTCCGCCTCCAGGACGTGCCCCCGAACGATCCCTGTGGCGTCGCGGTTCTGGAGGCCGCGGCGCTGGCCGGGTTGCCGACTACTGCGTTCAACCGCGGCGAGACGGTGCACAACGGCGCCGGATGGTTCCAGATCAACGTGGGGGAGGACGGCACGCGCATGTCGACCTCGCACGCCTACCTGCATCCAATCCTGGACTCCCGCAAGAACCTCGAGGTGCGCACCGGCTGCTGGGTCTCCGAGATCCTCTTCGACGACGCCAACAACGCAACCGGCGTGCGCTATCAACGCCCCGACCTCACCGGGTACGACGTCGCGTCCGCGCGCCGCGAGGTCATCGTCACCGCCGGGTCGATCGACACGCCGAAACTGTTGATGCTCTCCGGGATCGGGCCCGCAGCGCACCTCAGAGAGATCGGGATACCGGTGCGGGTCGACTCGCCAGGCGTCGGCTCGAACCTCGACGATCACGTGGAGGGTCTGGTGTTCTGGGAGGCCTCACGACCCATGGTCACCACCTCGACGCAGTGGTGGGAGATCGGCCTGTTCACCACGATCGACGACGGCACACCCCAACCCGATCTGATGATGCACTACGGCAGCGTCCCGTTCGACATGAACACGTTGCGGCGCGGCTACCCGACCACCGACAACGGATTCTGCTTGACGCCCAACGTCACTCAGGGCCGATCGCGTGGCACGGTCCGGCTGCGCAGCCTGGACTTCAGGGACCGACCCAAGGTCGATCCCCGCTACTTCACCGATCCCGAGGGCTACGACGAGCGGATCATGCTCACCGGGTTGCGGCTGGCCCGCACCATCGCCGAGCAGGCGCCGCTGAAGGGCTGGATCGCGCGCGAACTGGCGCCGGGACCCGACGCGACGACCGACGACGAGCTCCTCGACTACGTCCACCAGACGCACAACACGGTCTACCACCCTGCGGCCACCGCCAGGATGGGAGCGGTGACGGACCCGATGGCGGTCCTCGACCCGGAGCTTCGGGTCAAGGGAGTGTCCCGGCTGCGCGTGGTCGATGCGTCGGCGATGCCGAAACTGCCTGCGGTGAACCCGAACATCACCGTGATGACCATGGCCGAGAAATGTGCGGACCTGATCCGGGGGACCTGAGCCGGTTCCTCTCCGAGCACACGCCGTTCCAGTCGATGGCACCCGATGAGCTCGCCGAGTTGACGGCGGCCTCGGCGCTGGTCGCATTCGTCACCGACGCGGTGATCGCCGACTACTCGGTGCACGTGCCGGACTACGCCTGGATGGTCTGCACGGGGCACGTCGCGCTGCAGGCCGGTGTCGACGGCACCGTCATCGACACCATCGAGCCCGGCGGCATCTTCGGGTACACCCCGCTGCTCACCGGAGGCGGGATGGAATTCGTGGCACGGGCCACCGAACCGAGCAGCCTGATCAAGCTGCCCGGCGAGCAGCTGCGGGCCTCGTTCGCCAGACCCGCCGGGTTGGCCTACCTGGCCTCGTCGGCATGGAGTGCGACGCCAGGTAACCCGCAGGCCCTGGTTCGGGTCGCCGACAGCAGACCGGTCGGCGAGCTGGTGGCCGGCGAGGTGCTAGTGGTCGCGCCCGACGTCTCGGTGCGCGACGCCGTGGTCCGGATGACCCGGCACCACGTGTCCTACGCCTTGATCTCGCTTCCCGACGGCGAATACGGCATCTTCACCGACCGCGATCTGCGGACGCGCGTCGTGGCCGCCGGACTCTCGGTTGAGGTGCCGATCACCCGGGTCATGAGCGCGCCCGCGCGCCGGGTCACCGCGGACCTGACCGCAGAGACCGTCCTGGTGCAGATGCTGGAGAGCGGGTTGCGGCACATGCCGGTGACCTCGACGCGCGGTGAGGTCATCGGTGTCCTCGAAGACGCGGACCTGCTCGCGGCGTCGGCAAGACAGAGTTTCATGCTGCGCCGCTCGATCGGTCTGGCAGCCGATGCCGCCGAACTGCAAGCCGCCGCGCAGCGCGTCACCCACGTCGCGAGCGCACTGTTCGGCAGTGGCACCACGGCTTCCGCCACCAGCGGCATCCTCTCGATCGTCATCGACAGCGTGGTGCGCAGGGCCCTCGAACTCGCGGTCGCCGAAGCCTCCACGGAGGCGGGCACACCGACGTCCGGGTTCGCCTGGCTCACGCTCGGGAGCGTCGCAAGGCGCGAGGCCATGCCATCGTCGGACGTCGACAGTGCGCTGTCCTGGCGCGACGAGTTGTCGCCTGCGAGTGGCCGGTTGCGGGGGATCGCCCGGCGCACCCACGCCATCCTCGACGGCTGCGGGTTGCCGTCCGACAGCAACGGAGCGATCGCCGCCAGCCCGAACTTCGCTCGCTCCCAGGGTGATTGGGCCGTCGCGGCCAGGGGCTGGCTCGACGACCCGCTGCCCAACAAGGGGCTGATCCTGTCGTCGCTGCTTCTCGACGGTCGGGTGGTGTGGGGCGATGCCGCGCTGCACGCGGTGCCCGCGGCGTACCGCCGGATGCGTGCCGAGCATCCGAACGCGTTGCGGCTGCAGTTGCTCGACGCGCTGGCCGGGAGGGTCCGCACGCGATCCCTTCGCGACGTGTTGTCTCGGCGCGGGGGCACGTTCGACCTGAAGAGCCACGCCGTCACGCCCATCGTGAACCTGGCCAGGTGGGGTGGGCTCGCCGGGGACGTCGTGTCGGCGTCGACCCCAGCGCGTCTCTCGGCCGCGGCGGCCAGCGGTGCGCTCTCCGATCGGGACGCGGCCATTCTCGGCGAGGTCTTCGTGATGCTGCAACGCCTTCGGATGACGCATCAGGTCGAGCAACTCTCTTCCGGCAACCGTCCCGGCGACGTCATCACCATGTCAGAGTTGTCACCGCTGAACCGGAGCCTGCTCAACGACGGCCTCCGCGAGATCGCCGCCGTGCAGCGACGTGTCGGCAACTTCGGAATTCCAGCCGTATAGGGTCGGACCAGATGGCCAACGGAAACGACGAGGACAGCGGGCGCTACCCGACGGTGCAGTCGGTGGACCGGGCACTCACCGTGATGGAGATCATCGCGACGCTCGGCCAGGCGGGGGTCACCGAGATCGCTGCCGAACTGGGCGTGCACAAATCGACGGTGTCCCGGCTCATTTCGGCGTTGGAAGCCAGGGGCTACGTCGAACAGCTCGCCGATCGGGGCAAGTATCGCCTCGGCTTCGCCGTCGCCAGACTGGCCCGCGCCAGCAGCGGGCAGCTCGACCTGGTCAAGCAGAGTCAGGCGGCGTGCGACGCCCTGGCATCGGAATCCGGTGAGACCACCAACCTCGCGGTCCTCGACGACGACCGCATCGTGAACATCGCCGAGGCCATCGGCCCGGCGGGCATAGCCCTGCGCACCTGGGTGGGCCAGAGTTGCCCAGCCCATGCGACCTCGAGCGGGAAGGTGCTCCTGGCGGGGCTCAGCGGCAGCGACCTGCGCGAACGGCTGGCGGCCCGCCTGGAATCCTTTACCGACACCACCGTGACGTCGCGCGCCGCTCTGGAGACCGAGCTGGCATCCGTTCGCGAGAACGGCTGGGCCAGCGTCCGCGAGGAGCTCGAGGTGGGGCTCAACGCCGTGGCCGCGCCCGTCTACGACGCCGATGCCGAGGTGGTGGCAGCGCTCAGCGTGTCAGGACCGTCGTACCGGCTGGGCGAGGACACCTTCGGTGCGATCGCGAAGTTGACCATTGCGGCGGCCGAGAGCATCAGCAGGCGGCTCGGCTGGGTCGACCTGTCCACGCGCAGCTAGCCCGCCAGCGTCCAACTCGGTTGCGTATCAGCGCAATGCCGCGGGATCGAGTGCGCGAATCGTTCGCACGCGCACGGGTTCATTAAGCTGGCACGTCGTGAGCTCTGCTGATGTGCCCGAGGCCGGCCAGGAAAACGACGTCAACGATCTACCCGAGCAGTTCCGGATCCGTCAGGCGAAGCGCGAACGGCTGCTCGCCGAGGGCCGCGATCCCTACCCGGCCGAGGTGTCCCGCACCCATACGCTCGCCGAACTCCGACGGGCGTATGCCGAGCTGGCGGTCGACACCAGCACCGGCGAGATCGTCGGCGTCGCGGGGCGGGTGGTGTTCGCCAGAAACTCCGGAAAGCTCTGCTTCGCAACGCTGCAGGAGGGTGACGGAACTCAGTTGCAGGCGATGGTCAGCCTGGACGGCGTTGGTCGGGAATCGCTCGATGCGTGGAAGTCGGACGTCGATCTCGGCGACATCGTGTTCGTCCACGGCGAGGTGATCAGTTCACGACGCGGTGAATTGTCTGTGCTCGCTGATTCCTGGCAAATCATTTCAAAGGCGCTGAGACCACTTCCCGTCGCGCACAAGGACCTCAGCGAGGAGTCGCGGGTACGGCAACGCTACGTCGATCTGATCGTGCGTCCAGAAGCGCGCACCATTGCCCGCCAACGGATTGCGGTCGTTCGTGCAGTGCGGTCGGCATACGAACGGCGCGGATTTCTCGAAGTCGAGACGCCCATCCTTCAGACCCTCGCAGGCGGCGCCGCGGCACGACCATTCGTGACACACTCCAACGCGCTCGACACCGATCTCTTCCTTCGCATCGCACCCGAGTTGTTCCTCAAACGATGCTTGGTCGGAGGTTTCGAGAAGATCTTCGAGTTGAATCGCGTGTTTCGAAACGAAGGTGCGGACTCCACGCATTCACCAGAATTTGCGATGCTCGAGACTTATCAGGCCTACGGCACGTATGACGATTCAGCGCATACGACCCGCGAGATAATTCAAGAGGTCGCCGACGAAGCGATTGGCACGCGAAACGTGCCCCTGCCCGACGGCACTACCTACGACCTCGACGGCGAATGGGCGACGGTGGAAATGTACCCGTCGCTGTCGGAAGCCCTTGGTGAAGAGATCACGCCGGAAACGGGTGTCGAACACCTTTGGGCCATCGCCGACGCGCGGGGTGTCGAGATTCCGCGTGATCGCGGTTACGGGCACGGGAAACTGGTCGAGGAACTGTGGGAGCACGCGGTGGGAGCCACCTTGTGGGCGCCCACCTTCGTGCGTGACTTCCCCGTCGAGACCACCCCGCTGACACGTGCCCACCGCAGCATTCCCGGCGTCACCGAGAAGTGGGACCTATACGTCCGCCGTTTCGAGTTGGCGACCGGATATTCAGAACTCATCGACCCCGTCGTGCAGCGGCAGCGTTTCGAGGCCCAAGCCAGGGCCGCGGCGGCGGGCGACGATGAAGCGATGCTTCTCGACGAGGATTTCCTCGCCGCCCTGGAGTACGGGATGCCACCGACCACCGGCACCGGAATGGGCATCGACCGGTTGTTGATGGCATTGACGGGGTTGGCGATTAGGGAGACGGTTTTGTTTCCACTGGTGCGCAGAGATGTGCGCAGACACGGCGGCTGAAGGGCTTTTCATACTTTTGTGTTGAATTGCGCTGGTTCATATGCAAGCATTGTCCCGGGTTCGAGACGAAGTACGACTCCGCGCCCGGACAGAAGGGGCAGTGTGAGCCAATGGCGAAGAAAGTAACGGTCACCCTAGTCGACGATTTCGACGGTGAGGGTTCTGCCGACGAGACCGTCGAATTCTCACTCGACGGTGTGAGCTACGAGATCGACCTTACGTCGAAGAACGCCCAAAAACTTCGGGGCGACTTGAAGCAATGGGTGGAAGCCGGCCGCCGGGTTGGTGGTCGTCGCCGTGGCGGTGTCACGGGTTCGGGCCGTGGCCGGGCGTCGATCGACCGCGAGCAGAGTGCCGCGATTCGGGACTGGGCTCGCCGCAATGGTCATAGTGTTTCCACGCGCGGTCGCATTCCCGCGGACGTCATCGACGCATTTCACGCGGCAACATAGCCGCCGGTTGCCAGACGATCGCCGTAGCAGTTCGGGGGGCAACGCGCTTTCGCTAGGGGCGAACCGTTGCGGGCCCATTCCTGGAAACGATCGGGTGCCATCGAGCGTTGCTCTTGCAGCGCGGGAATGGTCAGCGGTCGGTTCTTCACTACAAAAGGACAGGCGGGGCAACCCGGGCCGCCGCCCACTACAGTGGACGGCAGGTGCAGAGCACGGCTCGCCGTGCGCAGAGCTGCGCTAACTACGGAGGGCAGGTAACCACCGATGTTCGAACGCTTCACTGACCGCGCACGCCGCGTCGTCGTCCTGGCTCAAGAAGAAGCCCGGATGCTGAACCACAACTACATCGGCACCGAGCACATCCTCCTTGGCCTCATCCACGAAGGTGAGGGCGTCGCAGCCAAGTCGCTCGAGTCGCTCGGCATTTCGCTGGAGGGTGTCCGCAGCCAGGTCGAGGAGATCATCGGCCAGGGCCAGCAGGCGCCATCCGGACACATCCCATTCACGCCGCGCGCCAAGAAGGTGCTTGAGCTCAGCCTGCGAGAGGCACTGCAGCTCGGCCACAACTACATCGGCACGGAGCACATTCTGCTCGGCCTGATTCGTGAGGGCGAGGGCGTCGCCGCCCAGGTGCTCGTCAAGTTGGGTGCGGAGCTGACGCGTGTTCGTCAGCAGGTCATTCAGCTGCTCAGCGGCTACCAGGGCAAGGAGACCGCCGAGACCGGCACCGGCGGCCGCGGCGGCGAGGCGGGCAACCCGTCGACGTCGCTGGTGCTCGACCAGTTCGGTCGCAACCTGACCGCAGCCGCGATGGAGGGCAAGCTCGACCCCGTCATCGGCCGCGAGAAGGAAATCGAGCGGGTCATGCAGGT
>NZ_JBOGDD010000124.1:0-1516 GCF_050701675.1 Mycobacterium sp.
GTGACCGGTGAAAGCCTGCCGGTTCACAAGGGCCCTGGTGACGAGGTGGTGGGGGCCACCATCAATACCACGGGGACACTGCGGGTCCGGGCCACCAAGGTCGGTGCGGACACCGCGTTGGCCCAGATCGTGAAGCTGGTGCAGGAGGCGCAGAACTCCAAGGCACCCGGTCAGCGTCTTGCGGACCGGGCGGCGTTCTGGCTGGTTCTGGTGGCGCTGCTCGGCGGGGTCGGAACGTTCGTGGTGTGGCTGCTGGTGGGCCGCTCGGTCAGCGAGGCGCTGTTGTTCGCGATCACGGTGGTGGTGGTGACCTGTCCCGACGCGTTGGGGCTGGCCACGCCTACCGCGATCATGGTCGGGACGGGTCTGGGCGCTGCCCGCGGAGTGTTGTTCAAGAACGCGACCGCGATCGAGACGTCGAAGAAGATCGACGTGGTGGTTATGGACAAGACCGGCACGCTGACCCTGGGTGCCCCGGAGGTGACCGACCTGCTGGTGGAGGGGCTGCCCGAGACGGAGGCGCTGGCGCTGATCGCCGCGGTAGAACGCGAATCCGAGCATCCGCTGGCGGCCGCGGTGGTGCGGCACGCCGATGCCGCGGGAGCACGACGTCTCGATGCGCATGACTTCGCGAACGTGGCGGGACAGGGTGCGACCGCGGTCGTGGATGGTCACCGCGTGGTGGTGGGCAACACCCGGCTAATGACTGCGGAGAGCATCGACCTGGGCGTCCTGGGTCCCCGGCAGCAGGAACTTGCCGCTGGGGGGCGAACGGCGGTGCTCGCCGCGGTCGACGGGCGGGCGGTGGCGGTGATCGGCATCGCCGACGCGGTGCGGCCCACGTCCGCGGCCGCTGTCGCGGAGCTGCGATCCATGGGCGTCGAGGTGGTCATGCTCACCGGAGACAATGCGGCCACCGCGCAGCGGATCGCGGCGCAGATCGGGGTCACCGAGGTGATCGCGGACGTCTTGCCCGGCGACAAGGCCGCGAAGGTCACCGAACTCATGAACGCCGGACATCGGGTGGCGATGGTCGGTGACGGTGTCAACGATGCTCCGGCCTTGGCTCAGGCCGACCTCGGGATCGCGATCGGCGCCGGCACCGATGTCGCGGTGGAGACCGCCGATGTGGTCCTGATGCGTTCGGATCCGCTCGATGTGGCCGTGGCGCTGCGGATCGGGCGGGGCACGGTCCGCAAGATGAAGCAGAACCTCGTCTGGGCGATTGGCTACAACTCGGTGGCGCTACCCATTGCCGCGGGGGTCTTCGAGCCGGCGTTTGGTCTGGTGTTGCGCCCGGAGATCGCCGCGATCACGATGGCAGGTTCCAGCATCCTCGTTGCCGTTAATGCGTTGACCCTTAAACGTCTTCGTCTTCCGACACCGGGTGCGGCCGGAGCGTAGTGAGCGTCGGTCGGCCTGCAGAGCCGTGCACCCATTCCGACATCGCGACGGTGGGCAGGTGACGGAGGTATCTCGGTCAGGTTGAGATACGGTGTCGCACAGTTGATGTTCG
>NZ_JBOGDD010000125.1:0-2699 GCF_050701675.1 Mycobacterium sp.
GCTCTTCGTCGCCTAGCCCGAACAGCTCGAGGAGGTCCTCGCTCCACGACGCCGTGTTCAGGTCGAGCAGCAGCGAGCGGCTGGCTGTCGAAACGTCCGTCACGAACGCGCCGCAGAGCCGGTGGATCAGCCAGGTGTCGGTGGTCGTCACCACGCCGTCACGGGTCAGGTTCGCCCGGATCCACGCCATCTTCGGCGCGGAGAAGTACGGGTCAAGCACCAGGCCGGTCCGCTCGGCCACGTCGTCGGCCGAGGCGGCGAGCGCCGCGCAGATGGACTCTGCGCGACGGTCCTGCCAGACGATCGCGGGCGTCAGCGGCCTGCCGGTGCTGCGATCCCACGCCAGGACCGTCTCGCCCTGATTCGCCAGTGCCACCGCGTCCACGGGCACGCCCGCCTCGTCGAGCGCACGACGCCCGGCCTCGAGGACCGAGTTCCACAGCGCCTCGGGGTCCTGCTCGACACCGCCGCCGGGCAGGTACTCGGGCCGCAGTGCGACCTCGGCGATGGCGATCACCTGACCGGCGTCGTCGACGACGATCGCCTTGGTGCCCGAGGTGCCCTGGTCGATGGCCAGTACGTGGGTCATGGCCGGTGTGTGCCCGCTTCCTCGTCGAGTACCGCGTCGATCGAGTGCTGGTCGGGCATCGCGAGTCCGGCGCGGCCGCGCCGCGCGAGTAGGAAGCCGAGGTAACCCGCGCCGATCACGACCATCACGATGACATAGAGCCAGGCGTCCTTGAAGCTGGCATCGCGGAACAGGGCCAGTTCGAAGACGAGCCAGACGACCGCGACGACGAGGATCGGCTTCTCCCACGCACCAAGGTCGAACTTGCCGTTGACGGGCAGCTCCTTGCGCTTGACCAGGTACATCGTCACCGTCGCGGCATAGATGACCGCAGGCAGCAGGGTGGCCGCACCGAACAGCGTGAAGAGCGCATCCTCCGACTGCGAGAAGATGGCGAGGATCAGCTCGGCCAGGACGACGAACAGCACCGTTGCCCGCAACGGGGTGTGGAACCGCGGTGAGATCCGGCTCCACTGCTGCCAGCCGGGGAAGCGCTCGTCGCGAGACATGGCCCACGTCAAGCGAACTCCCGTCATCATGATCACCAGTCCGCAGGCGAAGATCGCGATCACGACCATCAGGAGTAGCAGGGTGCTGACGACCGAGCCGAGCGTGTTCTTGATGACGTCGGCGATCGGCGTGCCGGATTCCGCCAGCGCTACGGGGTCGCCAGCGGCGAGGGTGACGGCGATGAGGAAGATGAAACCGAGTACGCCGGAAGCGAGCACGGCCTGACACATCGCCCGCGGAACCACCCGTTCCGGGTCGTTGGTCTCCTCCGCGAGGTTGGCCGCGGATTCGAAGCCGACGATGGTGAACGCACCGAGCAGGAAGCCCAGCATCCACGGACCTGCGGACGTCCAGTCTCCGAAACTCCAGAATCCTTCTGCTGCAACGGCTCCCTTGCTGAACAGGTTCCCAGCGTCCATGTCTCCACGCACGGCGGCGACGATCAACAGCAGCACCGTGAGTGTGACCATCCCGATCAGTTCGAGTGATACTGCGCCGTTGTTGAAGCGCTGACTCCACTTGGTGGACAGCGCGAGCAGGAGGGCCTGGGCCAACAGCACCAGTGCGGTCACGGTCCACGTGACGGCGCTGGTTCCCTCGTAGTTGAGCAGCACCGGCAGCACGGTCGAGGCGATCGTGTAGTCCACTGCCACCACGACGATGGCCAGGAAGGTGAACGAGATCCAGCCGATGATCCAGCCGAGAATCGAGTTGGCCAGCCGCGACATCCACTGGTAGGCGTACCCGGTCACCGGCATCCGGGACGCGATCGTGCCGAGCACGAAGGCCACCGCCAACTGGCCCACCACGGCGATCGGCCACGTCCAGATCCCAACGGGACCCGACGAGTTCAGCACCGACCCGTACGTGGTGAAGATGCCGGTGGCGATGGACACGAAGGCGAAGGCCACGGCGAACGAGGCGAAGCGGCCGGTGTGTCGCTCCATCGACTGCTTGTAGCCGAACTGGGCGAGTTCGGCCTCATCGCCCCTCCCTGGGGCGGAATGCACGTCGGACATTGGATCCTCCAGTTGGTATAGACCATGTGGCTGAACCAAAGTATGGGAGTGCCGGGCACCACCGTCAAGCCCGGCAACGAGGTTGTTACAGAAGGTGGCCTAGACCAGGTGGGCTCTCGAGTCAGGGGACGGCGCTACCCTGCTGTGGTGACCGCATCGAGGAGCGCACGGCAGCCTTCCGCGACCCCGCGGTACATCGCGATCGCCGCGCAGGTTCGCGACCGCATCATCGTTGACCAGCTAGGACCGCACACACTACTGCCGTCGGAGCGCGAGCTCGCCGAGATACACCAGGTCAGCCGCATGACTGCCCGCCAGGCGTTGTCACTGCTGGAGAACGAGGGCGTGGTCTACCGGCGGCCGCCACGCGGGACGTTCGTCGCCGAGCCGCGCGTGCGCTTCCACATCGGGAGTTTCTCGGAGGAGGTCTCCCGCCTCGGCAGGCACCCGGCGGCGCGGCTGCTGTGGGCCGAGCATCAGGAGCCGACGCCTGCGGTCCGGCTGGCACTCGGGCTCGACGACCACGCGAGCGTGCACGCGTTTCATCGGCTGCGCTCCGTCGACGACGTCCCGTTCGCCCTCGAGACCACATTCCTTCCGGC
>NZ_JBOGDD010000126.1:0-7494 GCF_050701675.1 Mycobacterium sp.
ACTACTAGCTCGGCGGCTCGAACCGACCCGCAGCGCGGGTCATCCCGGCGGCCCGCCCCTTTCCGGCGATCACCAGCGCCATCTTGCGGCTCGCCTCATCGATCATCTCGTCGCCGAGCATCACCGCGCCGCGTGCTCCGCCATCCCGCGACGTGTGCCACTCGTACGCCTCGAGAATTAGCTCGGCATGGTCGTAGTCGGCCTGGCGCGGGCTGAAGATCTCGTTGCCCGCCTCGATCTGGTCTGGGTGCAGCACCCACTTGCCGTCGTATCCCAGCGCCGCGGCGCGACCCGCGATCCGCCGGAACGCCTCGACGTCGCGCACCTTCAGGAACGGGCCGTCGATCGCGTTGATGCCCCGCGTGCGCGCAGCGACGAGGATCCGCATCAGCACGTGGTGGTGGGCATCGCCGACGTCGTATCCCTCGGGTTGCTCACCCACCACCAGCGTGCGCATGTTCAGACTCGCCATCATGTCGGCCGGGCCGAGTACCAGCGCCTGCATCCGCGGCCCGGCCGCGATCGCGTCGACGTTGGTCAGACCCCGGGCGTTCTCGATTTGCGCCTCGATGCCGATGCGTCCCACCGGCAGCCCGTGGGTGACCTCCAATTGGGTCAGCAGAAGGTCGAGGGCCTGAACGTGTGCGGCCTCGGTCACCTTCGGCAGCACCACGACGTCCAGATGCGCGCCCGCCGCGGCCACCACCTCGATGACGTCGGCATGCGTCCACGGCGTCGTCCAGTCGTTGACGCGCACGCCGCGCAGCTGGCCCGCCCAGCCGTCTGCCGCGAGGCCCTCGGCCACCTGAGTACGGGCTTGCGCCTTGGCATCTGGCGCGACCGAATCCTCGAGATCCAGGAACACCTGATCGGCGGGCAGTCCCCTCGCCTTGTCAATCATCTTGGCACTGCTGCCCGGAACCGAAAGACACGTTCTACGGGGGCGATATCGATTCTCCACGCCAACACTCTCTACTCTTTGAGTCATGGTGGCGGTGAACAGGGTCTATGCGGCCCGACTATCGGGGATGTTGGTGCTCGGCCCCGACGGTGAATCGATCGGCCGCGTCCGCGACGTGGTGATCAGCATCGGCATCGGTCGTCAGCAACCCCGAGTGCTCGGTCTCGTCGTCGAATTGCTCACCCGCAGAAGGATTTTCGTCGGCCTTTTGCGCGTTACGGCAATCGAACCAGCGGCCGTGACACTGACCACGGCCAACGTGTCGCTGCGGCGTTTCACCCAGCGGCCGGGTGAGGTTCTGGTGTTCGGCCAGGTCCTCGACACGCGCGTGCGCGTGCAGGATCCCGAGCTGGCAGACCTGGCGGGCGTCGACCTGGTCGTCGTCGACCTCGCGCTGGAACAGATCCGAACCCGCGACTGGATGGTCACCCGGGTCGCGGTGCGCAGCCATCGCAGGCTGGGTCGTCGCACCTCCATGCACATCGTCGACTGGCAGAACGTGACGGGTCTGACCCAGTCGGCCATGTCGCTGCCCGGTCAGGGCGTCGCCCAGCTGCTGGCCCAGTTCGAGGGACAGCGGCCCATCATGGTCGCCGACGCCATCCGCGAGCTACCCGCCAAGCGCCGCTACGAGGTCGTCAACGCCCTCGACGACGAACGTCTGGCCGACATCCTGCAGGAGCTGCCCGAGAGCGAACAGGCCGACCTCCTGGAGAGGTTGGACGCCGAACGGGCCGCCGACGTGCTCGAGGCCATGGACCCCGACGACGCCGCCGACCTGCTCGGCGAGCTCGGCGCCTCACGGGCCGAAGCCCTGCTGGCCCGCATGGACCCGGAGGACTCCGAACCGGTCCGACGGCTGCTCAAGCACTCGCCCGACACCGCAGGCGGCCTGATGACGCCCGAGCCGGTCGTCGTCGGACCCGGCACGACCGTGGCCGAGGCACTGGCCCGGGTACGCGATCCCGACCTGACCCCGGCACTGGCGTCGCTGGTCCTCGTCGTTCGTCCGCCCACCGCCACTCCGACCGGCCGCTACCTCGGTTGCGTGCACCTGCAGCGCCTGCTGCGCGAGCCGCCCGCAGCACTGGTCAGCGGCATCGTCGACTCGGATCTGCCGACCCTGACCCCCGAGACGTCCCTGGCCGCGCTGACGCGATATTTCGCCGCCTACAACCTGGTCTGCGGCCCCGTGGTCGACGAAGAGAAGCACCTGCTCGGCGCCGTCACCGTCGACGATGTCCTCGACCACCTGCTGCCTCACGACTGGCGGGTGCGAACCGAGGACCCCGAGTTGCCCGACACCGGTGACTTCACCGACGCCGCTGCAGGGACGCCGGGAGGTCAACCGTGAGCGATCTGTCCGCCCGGCAACGCCTCGACACCCCACGGAAGTCGAGGCGGCGGTTCACGCCACGCTTCGACATCGAGGCCGTCGGCCGGTTCAGCGAGTCGATCGCACGGTTCCTCGGCACGGGGCGATACCTCGCCATCCAGACGGGCTTGGTGATCGTGTGGATCGCGCTGAACCTGTCCGCCGTCAGTCTGCGATGGGATCCATACCCCTTCATCCTGCTCAACCTCGCGTTCTCCACGCAGGCCGCGTACGCGGCCCCACTGATCCTGCTGGCGCAGAACCGCCAGGAGAACCGGGACCGCGTCTCGCTGGAGGAGGACCGCAGACGCGCCCAGCAGACCAAGGCGGATACCGAGTACCTGGCCCGCGAACTGGCTGCGCTGCGCATCGCGGTCGGCGAGGTCGTCACCCGCGACTATCTTCGGCGCGAGCTCGAGGAGGTGCGCGATCTCCTCGATGAACTGCGGCCCAAGAAAGCCAAGAAGAACCCGGCCTCGAAGGCCGCGAGCAACTGGGATGAGTCCGACTAGTGCATTGCTGCAACACGCGCACCACTAGTCGGTATGGTGACTTGGTTCATAACGTTTGCCGGCACCTCGTTCGGCGATCGCGGATCTAGGACGGTTTAGTGCGCATAGGGGCTGGCACCGCTTTCGCGGCTGCGCGCCGCCGCGCGGGCCGCATCGCCCGCACGCCCGCGTTCGGCGTCGCGGTGATCGTCCCGCTCGTTCTGGTTCTGGCCGTCGGCGCGTCGGCTCCCACTCCCAAGCACGCCGTCGCCGACGACGGGATCACACCACTGGCGGCGGTGGCACGCACCGGCGACGACTCCGGTGTCATCGTCGTCGCCGCGCCGCGGGCCCCGACGGCATTCCGGTTCGCCGCCGCCACCCTGTCCGCTCCGCCGCCGCCGATCGTCGTGAGTTCGTCCGGCACGCTGAGGATTCCGGCGGTCGCGCTGAGCGCCTACCGCAACGCCGAACGCATGATGGCCGGGGCATATCCGGGATGCGGGGTGAGCTGGAACCTGTTGGCCGGCATCGGCCGCATCGAGTCAGTGCACGCCAATGGCGGCGCCACCGATGCCAGCGGCACCGCAGTGCAGCCGATCCTCGGGCCCGCCCTCGACGGCACGCTGCCGGGCAACGAGGTCATCGTGCACAGCGTCCAGGCCGGCCGCGTCACGTACGCCAAGGCCATGGGCCCCATGCAGTTCCTGCCCGGCACCTGGGCGCGCTACGCCTCCGACGGCAACGGCGACGGCAAGGCCGATATCCAGAACATCTATGACGCGTCGCTCGGAGCCGCGCGGTACCTCTGCAGCGGCAACCTGAACCTGCGGGACCGGTCTCAGGTGCTTGCGGCGATCCTCCGCTACAACAACTCGATGGCGTACGCCCAGAACGTGCTGGGCTGGGCCGCCGCCTATGCGACCGGCGTGGTGCCCGTCAACCTGCCGCCGATCGGAACTGCTCCTCCGATCGGCGACGCGCACCTCGACTCCAACCCCGAGGGCCTTGGGCCGGGCATCGGGCTGCCTTCCAACGATCCCCTGGCCTCGCTGCAGTTGGTGGGCGGGGCGAATCAGCTGGGTATTGCGCCGGGCCCAGGCGCCGGTGTTCCCCCGGCTCCCGTCCAGAACTGCCAGGTCTTCTGCCTGACACCGCAGGCGCCGCAGGCACCGGCTCCACAGCAGAACTGCCAGGTCTTCTGCCTGACGCCCGCGGCGACGGCGCCCCTTCCCGACGCGGCGCCCGCACCGCAGTTCCCACCCCCGCTGTTCCCGCCGCCGCCGCCACCGCCGTTCGCTCCGCCGCCGGCGTTCCCTGCCCCGCCACCGTTCGCTCCCCCGCCACCGTTCGCTCCGCCGCCGGCGGTTGGTCCTGCGCCGCCCGCACCGGCGGGCCCGGTGCCCAGTCCGGTGAACTGACGGCTGCGCCTACACTCGCTGGTGATGTCTCCGTCAACGCCCAGTGATTCTGGGGCCCTGGAATCTTCCGTGCGATCGGCGCTGGCCAAGGTCATAGACCCCGAGCTCCGGCGCCCGATCACCGAGGTCGGCATGGTCAAGGACGTCACGGTGAATGAGGCCGACGCCGCCGTTCACGTCGAGATCTACCTGACCACGTCGGCCTGCCCGAAGAAGACCGAGATCTCCGATCGCGTCAAGCAGGCCGTCGCCGACGTGCCGGGCACGGGCGCGGTGAAGGTCACCCTCGACGTGATGAACGACGAGCAGCGCACGGAGTTGCGCAAGCTGTTGCGCGGCGACTCCCGCGAGCCGGTGATCCCCTTCGCGCAACCCGGATCCCTGACCCGGGTGTACGCGGTCGCATCCGGCAAGGGCGGGGTCGGCAAGTCGAGCGTCACGGTCAACCTCGCGGCGGCACTGGCCGCGCGTGGCTTGGCGGTGGGTGTGCTGGACGCCGACATCTACGGACATTCGGTGCCTCGCATGATGGGCACCACCGACCGGCCCACCCAGGTCGATTCGATGATCCTGCCGCCCGTTGCCCACGACGTGAAGGTCATCTCGATCGCGATGTTCACGCAGGGCAACACCCCGGTGGTGTGGCGTGGACCGATGCTGCACCGGGCGTTGCAGCAGTTCCTCGCCGACGTGTACTGGGGCGATCTCGACGTACTGCTGCTCGACCTTCCCCCTGGCACCGGCGATATCGCGATCTCGGTGTCGCAGCTGATTCCCGGCGCCGAGATCCTGGTGGTGACCACGCCTCAGCTGGCGGCGGCCGAGGTCGCCGAGCGAGCCGGCGCCATTGCCCTGCAGACCCATCAGCGCATCGTCGGCGTCGTGGAGAACATGTCGGGTCTGACGCTTCCCGACGGCACCGTGATGAACATCTTCGGCGAGGGCGGCGGCAAGCGGGTGGCCGAAAGCCTGACCAAGTCCGTCGGCGCCGACGTGCCGCTGCTCGGCCAGGTTCCGCTGGATGAGGCACTGGTGGCGGCTGGCGATTCGGGCGTACCGCTCGTCCTCAGCGCACCGGACTCGGTGGCAGGCAAGGCACTGCGGGGCATCGCCGACGCGCTGTCGGTGCGCAAGCGCAGCCTGGCGGGGATGTCGCTCGGACTGAATCCAGTGGGTCGCTAAGTCGCGTCGCTGTCGAACGGCGTCGCCGCTGGCGGGCGCGGTTCGGTCGGCGGCGGTTGATCCTGCGGTTGCGGCTGCCCGTCGGAGACCGGCTTCACGGGCTTGTCGAAGTTTCCGGTCAGGAACGAGTCGTCGCCGTCCAGCAGATGCTTGGTCAGGGCGGCGCGGGGCGTCATCCCCCGCAGCTTCTGCAATTCGCTGAGCGGCTGGCGCAGGTCCTCGAACTCGGGGCCCAGATCCTGACGGAGCTGGCTGGTGGCGCCACTCAGATACTCACGCACCTGGCGCATGGTGGTCGTCGTCCAGCGGATGGCGCCCGGTAGCCGTTCCGGGCCGAGAATGACGAGGCCCGCAACGACGAGCACCAGCATCTCGCCCCAGCCGACATTGGCGAACATCGTTACGCCGCAGGGTTGTCGGTGCCGGGGTTCACGGTAAGGGTGACGGGGCGTCCGTCGCGGAGCACCTGGATCGGCGCGTCCTGGCCGATCTTCAGCAGACGCACCGCGACGACCATCTCGTCGGCATCGGCCACCGTGCGGTCACCGACCTTCACGACGACGTCGTTCTCCTTGATCCCCGCTCTGTCCGCCGGCCCACCCGCGACGACGTTCTTGATCAACGCCCCGGAGGCCACGTCGTTGCTCACCGACACCGCGTTCAGCCCGAGTGTCGGATGCGACATCTTGCCGTCCTTGATCAGGCCCTCGATGACTTCCTTGACCTCGTTGACCGGGATCGCGAAGCCGAGCCCACTTGCGCTGTCCGACAACGATTTTCCGGCCGTGTTGATGCCGATGATCTCGGAATTCATGTTGATCAGAGGCCCACCGGAGTTGCCGTGGTTGATCGACGCATCGGTCTGCACGCCATCGATGACGGTGTCGGTGTCGGATCCGTCACCGGACAGCGGGACGGGACGGTGCAGGGCACTGATGATGCCGTGGGTGACCGTGCTGCGCAGGCCCAGCGGAGCACCCGCCGCGATGACTTCTTCGCCCACCCGGAGCTTCTCGGAGTCACCGAGACGGGCGACGGCCAGGTTGTCGACGTTGTCGACCTTCAGGACGGCGATGTCGGTCTTCGGGTCGCGGCCAACCAGGTTGGCTGGAACTTCGTGGCCGTCGTTGAACACGACCGAAATCTGGAAGTCGGAGGGACTCTTCGCGGCGTCGGAGATGACGTGGTTGTTGGTCACGATGTAGCCACGGCCGTCGACGACCACACCGGATCCCTGTGACCCCTCGCCCTTGCTCAGCGCCTCGATCGTGACCACCGAATCCGCAACCGCCGAAGCCACGTCGGCGAATCGACTGGTGGGCTCCTGGGCGGCACCGTCGGTCTTCAGCGTGACCTTGGAGGTGGTGAAGGCTGGGATGATCTCGGCGGTCTTGTTGCCGATGACGGCGCCGATGCCGCCGATCACGAGAGCGATGATGACGAGGATGCCCAGCGCCACGTAGGAGACCCGACCGCCGAACAGAACGTCGCGGACGCCGAGCTTGCCCATCGGTGTCGCATCGGCCGCAACGGGTGCGGGCCTGGGCTGCGCGGGCGTTCCCAGCGTGGGTGCCGCGTTCGGGTCCCGCCACGGATCGGCAGGCGCGTCGGGAAGGCCCCTGTCGTGCTCGGCCTGAAGTGCGCCCGCGTCAGCGGGATGACGCTGCAGCGTGTCGGAGACCCCGTCGGGCCTGCCGAACGCGTCAGCGAGGACGGCGTCGGGTGCCTGGTCTCTCGGGGTGTAGTCGCCCTGGTCGCGGTACTTTTCCTCGCCGAGGAACGAGCCGGACACGCCGTCGGGCCGTCCGAATGCGCGAGCCTGCGCCGCATCGACGGGCGGGCGCGAGACGGGCTTCGGCTCCATTCGCGGGCGATTGCCGGTCTGGTCCTGGTTGGTCACCCGTGTTCACTCTCCGTCGGAGCGTGCGCCACTAGCGACGCACGCCATTGCTTGGCCAGACATTCACCCTACCGGCGTTTGCGGCGGACACGCGGCACGTCAGCAGCAAACTGCGAGGCCACGTCCTCCACCGGGGGGTCTGGCGGCGCGCAGTGCGGGATCTG
>NZ_JBOGDD010000127.1:0-4381 GCF_050701675.1 Mycobacterium sp.
CGTATTCCGCTGAGGCGACCCATCTCCGACCTCGGCAGCAGAAGCAATCTCTCCAAGAGCCTCTATAGGCAGGGATCGGACGAGGTCATCGCGCCGCATGGGACCACGTCGTCGGCAACCAGCGCGCCCGAAATCCGGGGCGTTGACGACGCCAGCCGGGTCACGACCTCCGCCTCACAGCTGAAGCCTGCTTTCCGCGAGGACGTGACTGCCCACCGGGACACCAGCAGCCTCTTGGGCCTAGGGCGAGACGTCGACGCGAATCAGGGATCCGCCGCGTCGAACGCGGCGCAAGCGTCCGTGCAGGTACACCGGACGGCCTTTCCAGGCCTAGCAGATCGCGCCGCTCTAGCGCCCGCGGTGCACGAGGATGGCGCGCGCTGAGTCGCGCAGCGTTGATGCGCTACCCATCGTTCGCCCGCCGCTCTCGGTACGCCGCTACGTGTTGGCGGTTTCCGCAGTTGCCGGTGTCGCAGAACATGCGGGACCGGTTGCGGGACAAGTCGATCAGAACAGCTTCGCAATCCGGCGCCGCACACGTCTTGAGCCTGCGCAGTTCTCCCGCCCGGATCAGGTCCGCCAGGGCCATGGCCATCTCGGCGCCCATGCGCTGCCATAGCGGGTCGTGGATCGACGCGAGATGCAGGTGCCACTCCGGCATCTCGGCGTGCCGGGTCAACCATGGCGAGGCGCGGGTATCGCTGAGCAATGCGTTCACCTGACCGACGACGCGTTCCTCGTCGTCGGAATGCGACCAGACATTGCCGATCCGGGTACGCAATCGGTGCACGGAGTCGAGTTCGGCGGCGTCCCGGTCCCGCCGCCCCGTCCAGCCGAAACTGGCCAGGTACTCATCCAGCGGCGCCATGTCACCGAGCTGCTCGCCGTCGACCCGGTCGGTGTTTATCAGGACACACGCGGCGCGGAGTGTGAGCTCTGTGTCATGACTGAAATTCATTTGACTCCTGACTCTATCCAGCCGTAGCGTCATGAGCAACGTTGACTTTACTCATTACAGCTAAGAGGTGCCAGGTGACTGCGACGACGGACGCGCGGCCCGCTGCCGACCATTTTCGGCTCGGCTTGGTCTTCGCGCTCGGCTCGGCGCTCGCCTTCGGCATGTCCGGCCCCCTCGGCAAGTCCCTGATGGAATCCGGCTGGAGTCCCACCGCGGCCGTCACCGCACGCCTGGCGGGAGGCGCAGTCGCGATGGCCGTGTTCGCCACGCTGGCCAGGCGCGGCTGGGTCCGCGAGGCGCTGAAGCACTGGAAGACGGTCGTCGCCTACGGCATCGTCCCGATCGCCGGCGCGCAGCTCTGCTACTACAACGCCGTCGCGCACCTGTCCGTCGGCGTCGCGCTCCTGCTCGAATACACCTCCCCCGTCCTCGTCGTCGGGTGGCTCTGGGCCACTACCCGGCGCCGTCCGAGCAACCTGACGATGGCGGGCGTCGCGCTGGCGGTCGCTGGAATCATGCTGGTGCTAAACGTGTTCTCCGGCGCTCACATCAACCTGGTCGGCGTCGGATGGGGACTGGCCGCGGCCATCTGCGCGGCGTGCTACTTCATGATGTCCGACGCGGTAAGTGCAGATGGCGGCAAAGAGGGAAGCCTGAACTCCATCACCCTCGCCGCCGGTGGACTGATCGTCGGCGCCGTTGCAGTCGCGCTGCTCGGCGTATCCGGCCTCATGCCGATGACCTTCAACGCCAACGACACCGTCATCGCGGGGATGACGACGTCGTGGGTGGTGCCGGTCATCGCGCTGGCCCTCATCCCCACCGCGATCGCCTACACGCTCGGCATCATGGGCATCTCGCGGCTGCGTCCGCGGTTCGCGTCGCTGGTGGGCCTTGCCGAAGTGATGTTCGCCGTGCTGGCCGCGTGGGCCCTGCTCGGCGAGGCGCTGACCCCAGTTCAGGCCGTCGGCGCGGTGGTGGTGCTCGGCGGGTTGGTGCTGGCGCGCCAGGGCGACCGCACCGACAAGGTCGCGGAGGCCTCCTGGCCCGAGATGCCCCTCGACGGAACGGCCTCCGAGCGAACGGTTCGCGACAGCTAACCCAGATATGTGAAGATGTCGGGCGTGACCTTGCTCAGGATGTCGACCCGTCTGGCGGCAATCGCGTCGGCTCTCGTCTGTGCTGCCGCCACGTTCATCTCGGCACCGGCCGCCTCTGCGGACCCGTGCAACGACATCGAGGTCGTCTTTGCGCGAGGCACTAGCGAACCCGCGGGCATCGGTCGAGTTGGACAGGCTCTCGTCGATGCACTCACTCCGCTCGTCGGCGGCCAAACCATCGGTTCGTACGGCGTCAACTATCCCGCCACGTACGACTTCCTGACCGCCGCCGACGGCGCCAACGATGCGACCAACTTCATCAGCTCGACGGTGGCGCAGTGTCCGAACACGAAGTTCGTCCTGGGTGGCTACTCGCAGGGCGCGGCGGTCGTCGACATGCTGGCCGGCATCCCGCCGCTCGGCAACAAGATCGGCGAGGTCGGATCGGCGCCGCCTCTGCCTTCCAACCTCGACGCCAACGTTGCCGCGGTCGCGGTGTTCGGCAACCCGTCGACGAAGTTCTCGATCCCCATCACCAACTCGGTCTTCGGCGGGCGGGCCATCGACCTCTGCGCCGACGGCGATCCCATCTGCTCCCGAGGTCGTAACCCCTTCGCTCACACCCACTACGAGTCGTCGGACTTCATCTCTCAAGCCGCGAATTTCGTCGCAGGACTTGTTTAGCTTGTTTACGCGTTACCATTTGGCGTGACTTTTGATCTTGTCAAGCGTTCGACACTCGCCGTTCTGATGGCCTGCGCAGCCGTAATCGCTCCGACCGTCGCGACCGCCCCGACTGCAAGCTTCGGCATCGCCACGGCATCCGCCGACGGTTGCCCCGACATCGAAGTCGTCTTCGCCCGCGGCACGAACGAGGCGCCCGGTCTCGGGCTGCCCGGTGGCGCGTTCGTGGACTCGTTGCGCTCCAAGGTCGGTGGCCGGTCGGTGGGAACGTATGCCGTCAACTACCCGGCCACCTACGACTTCCTCGCGGCGGCCAACGGCGCCAACGACGCCAGTGCCCACATCCAGTACATGATGGGCGCCTGCCCCAACACCCGACTGGTACTGGGCGGGTACTCGCAAGGTGCCGCGGTGATCGACGTCGTCGCCGCGGTGCCGTTCCCCGCCGTCGGGTTCAACAATCCCCTGCCGCCCAACACGCCTGACTTCGTCGCGGCCCTGGTCGCCTTCGGCAATCCCTCGGCCAAGCTGGGACTGCCGCTGACCTCGAGTCCCGTCTGGGGCGGTCGGTCCATCGATCTGTGCAACGGCGGCGATCCCATCTGCCAGACCAACGGCGAGGACGTCGCCGCACACCGCGCCTACGCCGGCGGCCCGACGAACGACGCGGCGAACTTCGTTGCCGGTTTGCTGTAACCCGGTCATCTCACTGGGCCGTCGAGTACTTCGGCGCGTTCGGATAACATCCGTTCGGTGAGCCCTCAGCAGATTCGCAGGTTCGTCGTCTCCGCGTTCGCCGTCGCCCTGACCGCCGGTGCCCTGTTGGTGGCGCCCGCCGTCGCGCCGCACGGCGCACCGACTGCGTCGGCGGCGTGCCCCGGGGTCGAGGTGATATTCGCCCGTGGCCGCCTGGAACCCGCAGGAGCTGGCCAGGTGGGTAACGCATTCGTCAGCGCGCTTCGCAAGAAGACGAGCAAGAACGTCAACCTCTACGCGGTCCGCTATCCCGCGGACAACCAGATCGACGTCGGCGCCAACGACATGAGCGCTCGGGTTCAGAGCACGATGGCGAGCTGTCCCGACACCCGAATCGTGCTCGGCGGGTACTCCCTGGGGGCCGCAGTGACCGACGTCACGCTCGCCGTGCCCTTCTCGTTCTTCGGCTTCGACAACCCGTTGCCGCCCGAGGCCGACCCACACATCGCCGCCGTCGCACTGTTCGGCAACGGCAGCGCCTGGGCGGGCCCCATCGGGGCGTTCAGTCCGGGCTACCGCGAGCGGACCATCGAGATGTGCCATGCGGCGGACCCGGTCTGCAATCCGGCCGACCCGAACACGTGGGAGAGCAACTGGACCGACCATGCCGCCTCCGCCTACATCCAGGCGGGCATGGTCAACGAGGCCGCGGACTTCGCCGCGGGCCGCCTCTAGCGGCCCAACTCGTCGGCCGACCGGACGTCGCGGGTCACCTTGATGCGCGCCGCCAGCTCGGCATCGGGAGGGTAGTCAACCCCGACCAGGGTCAGTCCACGGGCGGGCGCGGTGGAGAAGTCGCTGGAACGTCGCATCGACGTCAACAACTCTGCGCACCAGCGCGGGTCGCGACGGCCCTCCCCAACCGCCAGCACGGCGCCCACCA
>NZ_JBOGDD010000128.1:0-2493 GCF_050701675.1 Mycobacterium sp.
CGCCGCCTCGCGATCCTTCTCGAACTGAATCTTGCCGTCGGCGTCGTAGAGGTTCAGCATCGCGTTGAGCGCGTGGTAGTCCGTCTCCCCCGGCAGCGCGTGCGCGCCGGTGGTTACGTGTTCTGTAGCTGTGACGGTTGGTGGCACGGCTGGTCCTTCCAGAAGTCGGCGAGGCCCGCGCGGACGGCGATGACGTCGTCCGTGGTGCCCATCAATTCGAAGCGATAGAGGTATGGCACGCCGCACTTGCGGGAGACGACGTCACCCGCGTAGCCGAATTCGGCGCCGAAGTTGGTGTTGCCCGCGGCGATGACGCCACGCAGCAGCGACCGGTTGTGTTCGTTGTTCAGGAAGGCGA
The DNA here is from genome assembly GCF_050701675.1 of Mycobacterium sp. Lineage (GTDB taxonomy): Bacteria > Actinomycetota > Actinomycetes > Mycobacteriales > Mycobacteriaceae > Mycobacterium. Next base: position 359 of record NZ_JBOGDD010000128.1, read on the forward strand.
TGACCTGTTTGGGGACGTATCCCCCGGCATCGGGGTCCGGTCCGTTCGCGTGCCCGCCTCCGTAGGTGGGCAGCACCAGCACGTAGGGCTCTTGGACGAACTCAGGGTCCTCGATTCGTCCAAGTACCGGAATCCGGATGGCGGGCAGACCCAGCTTCTCGACGAAGCGGTGCGTGTTCTCCGAGACGCTGGAGAAGTAGACGAGATTGCTCATCACGTTCCCCTTTCTTCCGCCCGCCGGATACCCGTTATGCCGTGACTGCGACCGCTACCCCGGACAGCGACTTGATCCGGTCCGGGCGGAACCCCGACCAGTGATCGTTGCCCGCCACGACGACGGGCGCCTGCAGGTAACCGAGCGCCATGACGTAGTCACGGGCCTCGGGCACCTCGGTGATGTCGATGACCTCGTAATCGATGCCCTGCTTGTCCAGCGCCTTGTAGGTGGCGTTGCACTGCACGCAAGCGGGCTTGGTGTAGACGGTGACTGTCATCTTCGGCACGGCTCCTCTGCGGAAACTGGACTAACTGGCTACTACTGTTCAGCGGTCCGGAGACCCGTGAAATTCCTGCCGTCCTGAGCTGCTCGAACCGGCCGTCGGGTGAACCGACCTGCAGGATTCGCGAGCTCCGGCCGACCTGAGCCGGTACGGATACCGTGGGGGTCTGTCGGTCTGCAGAACACTACACCTAGTGCCCGACATCCAATGCGGATACAAGATGTTCTGAACGACATTGATGGAATTCCCAGGTCGTAAGCCCATGAACTCGTCTCCCATCGGCGTGTCGCATCTCACAAACAGAACGTGTCGCGCAATGGACACCTGTCTATCACGGGCCACCGACAGGCTTACCGGAACGCCCCCCAACAGCAAAGCCGCCGACGAACCCTCATCGGGCACGTCGGCGGCTTGGCCTCGAACGGACTCAACTGACCGCGGCGGCCAGCTTCTCCACGACCTCGCGCACGCTTGCGGTCACCTCGGCGTTCTCCCGCGGATGCTTGCCGTCGAAGACCTTCCCTGGCACGGACAGCTTCACGTCCTCGACCACGCGGGGACCGGCGATGCCGAAGGACTTGCGCGTCTCGTCGTGCGCCCAAACCCCGCCGAACTGGCCCAGCGACGTTCCGACGACCGCGAGCGGCTTGTCCTTGAGCGCACTGTCGCCGAACGGTCGAGACAACCAGTCGATCGCGTTCTTCAGCACCCCGGGGATACTGCCGTTGTACTCGGGCGTGACGACGAGTGCGGCGTCCGCTTCGGCCGCAGCCAGGCGCAGCGCCTTGACGGGCTCGGGCACTCCGCCATCTTCCGGGTCCCCGTCGATGTCCTCGTTGTAGAACGGCAACTCGCCCAGCCGGTCGAACAACTGCAACGTCACGCCGTCGGGAGCGGCCTCGATGGCCACCTCGGCCAGTTGCCGGTTCACCGACGCCGCCCGCAGACTGCCCACCAGTACCAAGACCTTGTTGTCCGACATCTTCCTCAACCCCTTCTATGACTCACGCCGATCCTTGCACAGGGTAACCGGACTATGGTCCGATTCATTCCGGTTGAGCTAAAGTGCAGGTATGAGCGTCACCGACGGGCTGACCGGACTCCCGGTCTCCGACTCCGCGCCGTCGGAGCGTGGCGACGCCGCCCGCAACCGCGCACTGCTGCTCGACGCCGCGCGCCGGCTGATCTCCGAGCACGGCACCGAGGCCGTCACGATGGACGACGTGGCCACCGCCGCGGGTGTCGGCAAGGGCACGCTGTTCCGCCGCTTCGGAAGTCGCGCAGGCCTCATGATCGTGCTCCTCGACGAGGACGAGAAGGTCGAGCAGCAGGCGTTCATGTTCGGGCCTCCCCCCCTGGGCCCCGGAGCGCCGCCGCTGGAGCGACTGCTGGCCTACGGACGCGATCGGCTGCGCTTCGCTTGGGACCACCGGGCGCTGCTGTCCGATGCGAGCCGCGACCCGCAGACGCGGTTCAACGCGCCATCGACACTGCACCACACCCACGTCCGGATGCTGCTCGACGCCGCAGGCACCACCGGTGATCTCGACGCGCAGGCCGAAGCGCTGCTGGCGCTGGTGGACGCCGACAGCGTCGCCCACCAGGTGATCGATCTGCAGCGCAGCCTCGAGGTGC
>NZ_JBOGDD010000129.1:0-2625 GCF_050701675.1 Mycobacterium sp.
GCGCTGCAGAGCGAGTACTCGCTGTGGACTCGGGATCCCGAGCTCGAGGTGCTGCCCACCTGCGCCGAGCTCGGCATCGGATTCGTCCCGTTCAGCCCGCTGGGCAGGGGCTTCCTCACCGGAACCGTCGCAGCCGCGACGGAGCTCGCCGCCGATGACATGCGAGCGACGATTCCGCGCTTCGCGGCCGAAAACTTTGCCGCCAACGAGGAATTGGTGAATCGCGTGCGCGTCCTCGCCGACGCGAAGGGCGCTAGCCCCGGACAGATCGCTCTGGCCTGGCTGCTTGCCCAGCAGCCGTGGATCGTGCCGATCCCCGGCACCCGACGCCGCAGCCGCGTCGACGAGAACGCCGGTTCCACCCAGGTGGCGCTGTCGTCCGACGAGGTCGCCGATCTCGACGCGCTGGCCGACCAGGTCGGTGTTAGCGGGGACCGTTACAACCCCGCCGGAATGGCGATGATCGGACTCTAAGAACGCCGCCCGCCCGCGCAGCGCACGCAGCGCAGCTGTCGGCGTAGCGTCGGGGTAGCAGGTAGTCAAGGGGTGGTCTCGTGTTGAGCATCTATGTGGCGTCGGACGATCCGTATCTCGACGTTTCCCCGACGGCGCTGTTGATAGGCGCGACGCTTCTCGTTGCACTGTTCGTCGTGACCGTCGTCGCGGACAGGGCAATCGGGTGGTTTCGGCATCGGCAATGAGCCAGTCTCTTGGGTGTCGGATCTGGAGGCGCTGCGGGCGAACGCCGATCAGATCACCGGCGTCGCGGAATCTGCCTGAGTGCCGTTCTCCAGATGCTGTCGGACCGCGAGGCCGATGCGCTGCATAGTCGCCAGCACCTGGTCACGATGGTCCTCACTCCACGTCCAGTTGGCCAGGACGGCGTAGGCAACCCTGCGACCGCTGGCGGTATGCCCGACACAGCCGATGTCGATCCTGGCGTCCGAGATGGTTCCGGTCTTGTTCCACAGCTCGAAGCCATGGTCGGCGGCGGTGTGAGCCAGGGGGTCGAGACCAAACGCCTGCGCCACCATCGACAAGTCGGTGTTCACGCCGAGCCAGCGCCGCACCCGCTCGGATACCGCGGCGTTGTGGATGGCGCCGGCGTCGACGCGGGCGACGAATTCGCACAGTTCCGCAGCGTTGCCCACCGACAGGGTCAGCGGATCGTCCTTGGGACGGTCCAACCGCACCCTGTCCCGTAGCCCGCTCTCGGTGAACCCGAGGTCCCGTGTGGCGCGTTGCACGACCTCAAGCCCAATTCGGCGAAGGAGGACGTTGGTCGCCGTGTTGTCACTGACCGCCCCGATCAACAGGCAGAGGTCTTCGATCCGTTGGTCCTGCTGCCGCAGCAGGTAGAGGATGCCCGAGTCGGCCACCCGGTCTTCCGCGGTGGCGGCGACGACTTCGTCCGGGTCCAATGTCCCGTCCTCGAATCGCCGCGCCACCTCGGCCAGCAGGAAGACCTTGCCCACGCTCGCGGTCTTGAGCACCCGACGCGAATCGTGCTCCCACAATGTCTCGCCGGTGGACAAGTCCTTGATGTGCGCCGACAGGGTCGCCGTGCTGGGCAGCCAGGATGACGCCTGGGCGAAGGGACTCATACCACTTCGTCGAGTTCCGGGATGTCGGCGACTTCAGCGTCGACGGGCACCCGACCGAACCGCTTGCGCAGCGTGTAGGCGATGAGGACGACGATCAGGCTGACCACGCTGGCGATCAGCTGCACGCGCTGATCGGCGTTGAAGACCATGGCGGCCAGGACGATCGCGTAGGCCACGATCACCGCGTAGGTCAGATACGGGAAGAACCACATCCGCAGCGTCAACTGGGACGGGTCTTCGCGTTCGATCGCGCGGCGCACCCGCAGCTCCGAGACCGCGATCATCACGTACATGAAGATTGCGACCACGCCGCAGGAATTCACCAGGAACAGGAACAGGGAATCGGGGGCGATGTAGGCGAGCCCGACCGAGATCCATCCGATCGCGGTGCTGGCGAGGACGGCACGTGCCGGAACACTGCGGCGATCGGTCTTCACGAGCCAGTCGGGCGCGTCACCGTGCGATGCGAGGACCCGCAGGATGCGAGAGGACGTGTAGATGGAGGAGTTCAGCACCGAAAGCACAGCGGTGAGGATGACGAAGTTCATGATCATGGCGGCGCCGGGGATCTCCAGCTTGTCCAGGGCGGCGACGTAAGGGCTGGACAGCACCGATCCGTCGCTCCAGGGCAGGATGCACACGACGAGGAAAATCGAGCCGACGTAGAAGAGGATGATTCGCCAGATGACGCCCGTGGTGGCCTTGGCCACCGACTTGGCGGGCTCGGCGCTCTCCGCGGCGGCGATGGTGACGATTTCGGCTCCGCCGAACGCGAAGATCACCACCACGACGGCGCCCAGTATCGATCCGAACCCGTTCGGGATGAACCCGCCATGGTCCACCAGGTTGCCAAGGCCGCCAGAGTTACCCGGCCATACTCCGATGACCCAGAGCAAGCCCAGGATGATGAACGCGACGATGGCCGCCACCTTGATGCTCGCGAACCAGAACTCGAACTCGCCGAACCACTTCACGGAGATGAGGTTGACGATGGTCATCACGGCCATCAGCAGCATGGCCA
>NZ_JBOGDD010000130.1:0-5548 GCF_050701675.1 Mycobacterium sp.
CGCCATCAGCTCGCATTCGAGCACGATCTCGGCATTGGCCGGCACCAGGAGGTCGATGGTCTCGCACTTCACCAGCTTCGCGGGGAGACCGTAGAAATTGCCGAGGACCTCGAAGTCGTCGGTGCCCGGCGGCACCCCGGTCAGCGCGGCCACCTTGTCCACCAGCGGTCCGCCGAGCACGATCGCGAGTTCGAGGTTGTGTCCCTTGGCCTGTGCTGCCTGGGCGTTCAGCCGAGCACGGTGCGACGTACACGTCATGTCGAAATTCTTCTCGTTCTTCGTCCGGAACATGCTGCGGTAGATGCCCCAGTCGTAGACACCGGTGTCCGGGTGCTTGGACACCACCAGGTTGTCGTTGGTGTACGCGTGGCCGTCGCGGTCGTGATGGAGAAACAGCGGCAGCCGGGTCAGATCGACGTCGTCGCCGGTGAGGATGACTTCCTTGCACGGCGCGGTATCGACGATGACGGGCTTGATCCGGCCCTTGCCGAGCTCCACCATCCGACGCCCGGTCTCACTCTTCTCGCAGCCGAGCGCCCACGCGGTCTGATCCTGGTTCGAATACGCGTTGGCCAGGAACTGGAATTCGCAGTCGGTGATCTTCTCCACCAGCACCGCGGTCAACGGATTGGCCTCCATGACCGCGGGCAACTCGTCGACGCGTTTCTCGTCGGTGATGCGGACGAGCAGGCCCGCCTTCTCCATATCGACGACGAAGTCGCTCAGGCTCTGCTGTGGCATGGCATGCCCTTCACTCGAATGCCGGTGCGGCGTCGCCGGTCTCGACGTAGTCACGCAGGTGATGCAGGAGCACCCCCCATGTGGTGTTGCACTTGCGGAAGTTGCCGTGGGTCCCCGGCCAGCCTGCGTGTTGGAGCTCAAGCAGGGTCCGCCCGTTGGCGGGAACAATGGTGAACGTCGCCGTGGTGCCCACCGAGTCACCCGGTCCGCGCGTGCACCGCCAGACGACCCGACTCGGGACGTCCGATGCCGTTACCTCCCAACCGAACTCGGGGTGGTCGGCGAAGGAGAACACCCACTCTGTACCCACCTCACCGCTGCCGGTGACCGTGGGGTTGTGCCAGCCCTTGACGCCGTCGGGGGTCGTCAAGGCTTCATACACCTGCTCGGGTGGGGCATCGATCTTGAGCTCGTGGTCGATTTCGGGCACGTGTCCTCCTACTTGCCATCGAGTTCTGGGAAGTCGTAGTCCCGCCAGCCGGGCACGTCGGCGACCTCGACGACCCGTCCGCCGTGTTCCTCCAACGCGGGCCCGCACAGGTCGCCCACCTTCCTGACCACCGTGCCGTAGGGGTAGGTGGCGTCGATGCCGATCGCCGATCCGGTGCGCTGGTCAGGCGGCAGCGACTCGTCGGCCGTCGGGTCCAGCGGTCCGCCGGGCAGGCTGTCCACGATGATCACGTCCCGCGCCGGCTGAGTTCGGAAGGCCATTGCCCACTCGACCTGTTCCGAGTCGTACACGTCGATGTCCGGGTCGACCACGACCACCATCTTCGGTCGCAGATTGCTGCCCATGGCCGCGAGGATCGCGCTGCGGGCCTCGCCCGAGTAACGCGGCCGCATGGCGATGACCAAGCGAAAGTACACGCCGCCCGACGGGGGGATCGCCACCGCCGTCACGGTCGGGAATTGCTGGCGGAACATGTCGTAGAACGACGCTTCGAACGACAACTGCTTGAGGATGTGGTTCTCGGTGGTGGGCCTGCCGGTCAGCAGCGCCTGGAAGTACGCACCGTTGCGATGGGTGATGGCAGTCGGCCGGACGACGGGTTTCGGTGACGCGGGCGTGTAATAGCCGGTGTACTCGCCCAGCGGCCCCTCGTCGACTGTCTGCGTGAAATCGACCTCGAACTCGATGACCACCTCGGCGTGCGCAGGCACCGAAACGTCATTCGTGCGGCATTTGACGAGCTCGACGGGCTCGCCGCGCATGCCTCCGACGACCTCCCAGTCGTTCGTGTCCTCGGGAACCTGGATCGGGCACGCATAGGCGATCATCGGATCGACGCCGATGACGAGCGCCGCGCGAAAAGTCTTCTGTCCCATGCGCTGTGCCTTGGCCTGGTTCTTCGCGAACCGGTGGCTGGGGGCGGCCATCAGCGACATCGTCTTGTCGTCGATGATCTCGCAGCGGTAATGGCCGATGTCTGGGACGCCGGTCTCGGGGTCGTGGCTGACCACGAATCCAGGAGTGATGTACGGGCCGCCGTCGTCGGGGCTGTAGCGCGGGACGGGCAGAATCGACAGGTCGACGTCGTCGCCAAGAATGACGTTTTCGTGCACTGGGCCGTCATCGGAATACTTCGGCGCGATGCGGTTTTTGAGGCGTTTCACGATCTCGTCGAAGGCGGTCTCCTCGTCGCAGCCGTAGGCGATCAACGCCTTCTCACGCGAGTTGTACAGGCCGCCGACCAACGGGAAGTCGGTTCCGTTGTTCTTGAACACGATGGCCGGGCCCGCGACGGACGCGCTCTTGCGCATCGCCTTGGCCACCTCGAGATCGAGCGCTACGGGTCGGTCGACGTCGATGAGTTCGCCCCGGGAGCGCAGCGCATCGAGGAACTCGCGGAAATCTTGGAATGGCACAGTCGGATGCCCCATACTTTCCTGCGTGAGGGTGGCCAGCAAATCAAGATTGATCGTGCCACATCCAACCTTGCAAGTGCCCCCCGTGGCGCGCGGAGTTCGATGATCGAGTCTCGAGGAGAGTTTCAGCGGTTCGCCGTGGACGTGTACGGGAGCGACGGCGTCTCGACGGCATGTGTGCTGCTGCAGGATCGCTGCGGGGTCGATGTCAACGTGCTCCTTCTGGCGGCCTACGTGGGCGCGGCCGAGCGATCCACGTTCACCGACGACGAGATGGCGGCGGCCGTGGCACGCACCGGGCACTGGCAACGCGACGTGGTCGGCCCACTCCGTGCAGTGCGGACGCGACTCAGGGACGGGCCGCCACCGGCGCCGAGCGCGGCGACCGTCGCGCTACGGGAGCGGATCAAGGCCATCGAACTCGACGCCGAGATGATCGAACTCGACGAACTGGCCGACGTCGCGCACCATCTCGAGGCCAAGGCGGCGCTCGGGGATGCCGCCGAACGTGCGAGTGCGGCAATGCACGTCGTCCTGCGGCACAGTGCCTTCCGCGAACCGACGGACGAGGAGTGCAATGCCATCGCGGTGATCGCTTCGGCCGCAGCGCGATCCGGTTCCGGTGAAGGGATGGGTACGTGAAGCGCATCATCGTCGCGATCACGGGGGCGTCGGGAGCCATCTACGGCATCAGGGCCCTCGAGCTGTTGCGGAAGGTCGACGACGTCGAGTCCCACGTCATCATCACGCCGTCGGCGCAGCGGACCATCGCTCACGAGACGTCGTACCGGTCCGACGAGGTACGCGAGCTCGCCGATCACCACCATCACCCCCGCGACATCGGCGCAGCGGTGTCATCGGGCTCCTTCCTCACCATGGGGATGCTCGTCGCACCGTGCTCCGTGAAGACTCTCAGCGGAATCGCGAACTCCTACAACGACGAACTGGTGGTGCGCGCGGCGGACGTGTGCCTCAAGGAGCGCCGCAGAGTCGTGCTCCTCCTGCGTGAGACTCCCCTTCACGCCGGGCACATCGATCTGATGGCCAGAGCGACGACCAACGGTGCGATCATCATGCCGCCCGTTCCGGCGTTCTACGCACTACCGCGCTCGCTCGACGACGTCGTCGACCAGACCGTGTCGCGGGCGCTCGAGTTACTCGACGTCGTCGTTCCCGGCATTAAACGCTGGGACGGAACGTCGGTCGTTCCCGACGCGACCTAATCGGCCCGCGTCCTGCCGAAGTACAACTCCTGGGTGGCGATGCAGACCACCTGGCCCGCGCGGTTGTACATGGTGGCTGTCGCCAACCCTCGGCCGCCGATTGCGCTGGGCGAGAACTGATCCGACAACACCCAGTCCGACAGATCGACCGGACGGTGAAACCAGAGGGCGTGGTCGATCAGCGCGGAGAACGTCGACAACGGGGTGGCGCGCCGCATGGTGATCGCGGTCTCCAACATCGTGGTGCCGGACAGGTAGGTCAACAGGCAGCTGTGCAAGACCTCGTCGGCAGGCACGGTTTCGGTGGGGCGCCACCACATCCGGATCCGTGGCGACGGTTCGGGACGGTCCAGTGCCAGCCGCGGTGGCGGGTCGACGTAGCGCAGTTCGAAGGGCTGCGGACGGACCCAGTGACCGCGGTGCTCGTCGGCGTACGGGGCTAGTTGCTCCTGGACGGTGGGAAGCGACTCCGGGTCGGGGGTATCGGCCATCGGGGTGTGATAGTCGAGCCCGTCGACCGGTGTGCTGAACGATGCGAGAGCTTCCAACAACACTTCACCGTCCTGCCGCGCCGTGATCTGCCTGGTGGACAACGTCCCGCCGTCGCGGGACCGGACGACCTGGAACTCCACCGGCCGTCGGGCATCACCCGCGCGGAGGTAGTAGACGTGCACGCTGTGTGGCGTGCGGCCCTGGGTCGTCCGGCTCGCGGCCATGAGCGCCTGACCGGCGATGTGACCGCCGACGATGTGGTGGGCGGGATTGTCGAGCTGGGTGGCCTCGAAGCGGTCGTCGGCGATCTGATCGACCTGCAGCGTGGCGACGACGTCGGCGAGCGACGGCGATCGGAATGTCACCCCGGCATCATGCCGCAGCGAGCACGATCACCACTGATCGCGTCGGTCCATCACGACGGGCCCCGGGCCAGGTTTCCTGAATCAGTCAGGATTCGCAGGCGATGCCGTCACCATCGCGGTCCCCGCCCGACCAGTAATCCGGATCGCCCTGCGGAATGTCCCAGCGGCCGTCTTGGTGCGCCTGCGTGCAGTTGCGGTACGTACCGGTAGCTGATGCTGCCGGAGCAATCCCAATGCCAACTGCCGAAATTGCGGCGGCAGCAATCAAGAGACGAACGAACATGAATCCACCCCTATGTGACGTGTGAACTGACTCCCCCCACGCCCCTGCCGGGATGCTCGGGCGGGCGCGATCAAGAGCGAAAGGAGCGTAGCAAGTAATTACCTAAGGCGTTAATTAGTGCGTCGACCTGCGCGACGGGCGCCATGAACAGCGACAACGCACAGGGAATCGCAATGACCGATTTGGCCGAACAGGTATTTCACGTGAGACGCATCTGGTCCGCTTAGGGGCAAGCGGCGTAGAATTTCACGTCCTTCTCAGGGTAGGAGATGTACGAACAGTGCACCTTCACCCTCAAAGGGACGATTCGCCGAGGTGGCGGACGAACCTGGGCCGAATGGAGTGGTCAGAGTGGACCAGCATAGAAGTGTCAAGTTGCTATCGGCGGTGATCAGCGCCGGCGCCGTCGTGGTCATGGGAGCGGTTGCCGTTGCCTTCGCCAACGAGCAAGCCGGAACGGACACCGTTAGGTCGGCTCCCGAGACGGCGGTTACCACCACGACGCCGCCGACGGAACCCGTCACGTCCGTCGCCACCCCGGAAACAACGGCCAGCACACCTGCGGGATACCGCTGAAC
>NZ_JBOGDD010000131.1:0-7537 GCF_050701675.1 Mycobacterium sp.
CGACGGCGACCGGCCACGCGAATCCCCATCCGATGAGTATCGCGACCAACATGCCGGCGAGCGCCGCGACGCTGCCGACCGAGAGATCGATACCCGCGGTGAGGATCACGACCGTCATGCCGATCGCTACGATCCCGGTCAGACTGGACTGCTGCAACAGGTTGGCGAGGTTCTGCCTGCTCAGGAATTGCGGCGCGACGATCGCCGCGACGACGAAGAGTGCGATGAAGATGAACAGCAGATTGAACCGCACGATGACGTTCTGCCGCCGCGATCGCGCGGCAACCGCGGTACCGGACGGCGCAGCGCCCGCTGGTTCACCGGATGCGGAATCCTGAAGCAGATCAGTCATTGTCGATTCTTCCTGTGACGACGGCACGGGCGATATCCGCCGTTGGGGTGGTTGCGGGGTCGTAGACCGCGACGTTTCTGCCCTCGTGCATCACCCAGACGGAGTCGCAGTTGTCGGTCAGTTCGCTCAGTTCACTCGACGCCAGCAGCACGCCGACACCCGCGTCGGCGAGTGCGCGGACCTGTTCGAAGAGTTCTGCCTTCGCGCCGATGTCGAGTCCGCGCGTCGGTTCGTCCAGCAGCAGCACGTCCACGCCGCGTGCCATCCATTTCGCCAGGACCACCTTCTGCTGATTGCCACCGGACAACTCGCCGACGGCCTGACTCAGGTCGGCGAACTTGACCCCGAGGCTCTTCAGCGGTTGGGCGGTGGCCCGCCGAGCCGCGGCCAGCGGGTTGAAGCTGAACGCGGGCAACGCGGCGATACCCGCGTTGCGCAGGATGGACTGTTGCAGGAAGAGCCCTTGGCTCTTGCGGTCTTCTGGCACCAGACCGATTCCCGCACGCACCGCGGCTCTCGGCGTCATCCTGGTGATCCGGCGCCCGCACAGGAGCACGTCGAGGCTCGCGTGCTTGTCGCCGAAGATCGCCGCCAGCAGCGTCGACCGCCCAGATCCGCCAAGCCCGGCCAGTCCGATGATCTCGCCAGGCCTGAGAACGATATCTGACACGTCGATGACTCCGTCGATGCGCACCGACCGAATGTCAAGGAGATTGCCTGTTGCACTGATGGATTCACGTTGGCGCGACGATCCCGGCCCAAGGTCGCGGCCGATCATCGCCGAGACCAGCTCGTCCTTGGACGTGTCGGCGAGCTCGAACACGCCCACCGTGCTGCCGTCCCGCATGACCGTCGCGCGGTCGCCGATCGCCTTGACCTCGTCGAGTCGGTGGGAGATGTAGATCACCGACTTGCCGTCCGCGACCAGTTCCTTGATCACCCGGAAGACCGCGACCAAGTCGTGGTCGGTCAGCGTCGCGCTGGGTTCGTCCATCACGATGATCCGAGCATCGGTGGTGAGCGCCTTGGCAATTGCTGTCAGTTGTTGATCGGCCACCGGCAGGGTTCGCACCACGGCGGTCGGTGCGAACTTCCCGCCCACCCGCGCGATCGCAGCCGAGGCCAACCGGTCGCGCTTGCGGCGGGAGACGAGCGGTCCACGGCGGGGCTCGTGGCCCAGGAACAGATTCTGTGCCACCGTCATGTCTGGGATGAGGTCGAGTTCCTGGTAGATCGTGTTGATGCCGGCCCGCACACCGTCGTTGGGGCTGGTGAAGACGACGTCCGTTCCGTCGAGCACGATGCGCCCCGAATCCGGCGCGTACGAACCGGAGAGGATCTTCATCAGCGTGCTCTTGCCCGCCCCATTCTCCCCCAACAGGCAATGCACTTCACCCTTGGCGACCTCCAGCGAGGCCTTGTTGCACGCGATGGTCCCTGGGAACGACTTCACGATCTCCAGCATGCGCAGCGCGGGTGACGCCCCGGCCTGCGGAGGATTGCCCGGCTCGGCGGAGTGCTCGTCGTAGGTGGTGGTCACGTCAATGCTCCAGGACGGCTTGCGCCGTTTGTTGATCGGTGATGAGCACCGAGCAGACACCACTGCTCAGCGCCGCGGTGATGACGGGGACTTTGTGAGCTCCGGCGGCCACCGCGATGGCACAGTTCGACTTCTTCAGATCCTCGAGGCTGAGGCCGACTGTCCGAGAGTCGATTTCGGGATGCGCGATCTCCCCTTCGATACTGATGAAATGGGCAAGCACGTCGCCGCAGGCGCCGGCGTCCTGAAGTTGTTTCAGTTCGGTCGGGCTGACCGCCCCAGACTCGACGAGCACCGAACTCGGCCCGAGCGCACCCAGCGAGAACAGCAGCGCGTCTGCCTTGCGCCCACGCGAGAGCACGTCGTCGACGAAACCCTCACCGTAGAGCGCGTCCCGAGTTCCCGTGCGTTCCACGATCGCCGGCACCGGGAGCAGGGTGGCGCGCCCGTCGCCACCATGCGCGATGCTCATTGCGATGTGTGCCGCCGTGGTGGGTTTCACCGAGCGACTCACGCCGCCGTTGATCTGGATGACCTCGATGCCGCTGGTCCATCCCTCGGGCAGCACGGCGGCGATTCGCTCCAGGGTGTTACCCCAGGACACCCCCAGCGTGGAGATCCAGCCCGCGTTGGCCCTCAGGTAGTTTGCCGCTGCGGTGGCGATGTGGTCGTCGCCGGAGGCGGAGTGGTCGTGTCCCGGCACGACGACGCATTCACGCAGACCGAACCTGTGTCGCAGCCCGGCCTCGAGTTCGGTGCGACGGGCCTGGGGGTGCACGATGGTGATCTGGACGATGCCCGCTGCCCGCGCCTCGTCGAGGAGGCGGCCCACCTTCCATCTGGTCAGATGCAGTTGACGTCCGATGTCCTGCTGCGTGCGGCCCTGCTCGTAGTAGCAGTGCGCGACCTGGAGCAACAGCTCACTATGCGCTTCGTCACGAACCTTGGTCATCAGAGGCTCACCGCACCAGAGGAATTCATCTGCACCCGACTGGCACGCTCGACACTGTCGTGCATGAGCGGCCGCAGCGCCGCAGTGAGTCGCTGGTAGTCGACGTAGGTCTCCTCGTAGACCGCGACGCGTGCGGGATCGGGCTCCAAGATCTTGACCCGAGGGGCGAACAGGCGCGCACCGTCATCGAGACTGGGCACGATGCCCGCGCCCGTCGCGGCGATCGCCGCACAGGCCCGCAGCGTGAGGTTGTCTCCGACGACGAATTCGGCCTGCCGCCCAAGGACGTCGACGGTGATCTGCTGCCAGAGCGCATTCTTCTCGATGCCGCCGGAGAAGACCAGGCGCTCACAGCTCACCCCGGACCGTTCGAACGACTCGATCACGCTCCGTGTGCCGCAGGCCACCGCCTCGACCATCGCCCGGTACAACTCGGCCTTCGTCGTCCCCAGTGCAAGCCCGATCACCGCACCGCGCAGCCGGGCGTCTCGATGCGGGGTGCGGTTGCCCATGAAATAGTCCAACGCGCGCAACCCGTGCGCGGCGGGATCCACCTCTGCCGCCTGGTCGATCAGCGTCTTCAGTTCGTGGCGAGGAACCCCCATGATGCCCTCGCCGATCCACTTCAACACCGAGCCGCTCGCAACCTGACCGCCTTCGACCAACCACTTGGAGTCGCGCAAGGCGCGCGGATACGGACCCCACACCTCGCTGGTCCAGGTGGGGGCGTCGACCTCGGCGACTATCGCCGACGAGGTTCCCGAGACGAGTGAGACGAGCCCGTCGGCGTCGCCGCAGGCCAGCAGGGAAACGTGTGCATCGATCCCGCCGACTGCGACGATTGCGCCCGCATCGATGCCCAGATCCGCTGCGGCCGTGGCGCTGACGACGCCCGCGGTCCCTCCCACGGGGACGATGCGGTCCGGCAGCTTCGCGGCGAGGTCGTCGACCCCCAACGCGGCGTACAGCTCCTCGGGGAACCGCCGGGCCAGAGTGTCGTAGTTGTACTTGCAGACGGCATTCATCTGCGAACCGACCCACTGTCCCGTCAGGCGGAAGGTCAGGTAGTCGATCGCCTCGACGATGCGTGCGGCCCTGTCGTAGACGGGGCGCTCATTGGCCTTGAGCCACATCGCCTTCGGCAACAGCCACTCGGCGGCGTCCGAGCCGCCGGACCATTGCAGGATGTCGTGCTCGGCGGCGAACCGGGCGGTCCGTTCGGATTCCGCCGACGCTCGGGAGTCCATCCACAGGATGGCCGGCCGCAAGGGCATACCCGCCGCGTCGACGATCGCGACGGTCGATGCGGTGGTGGCGGCGGCCACTGCGGTGACCGGCGCCGCCGCCTGGCAGGCCTCGGCGATGAGCAGCTCACGGGTCGCATCCGTGATCGCCTTCCACCATTCGCGCGGATCCTGCTCCGCCCAGCCGGGTTTCGGGAAGTTCGTCGGATAGGGCCGGTGGACGGAGCCCAGCGGCGCGCCGCCTTCCGTGAAGGCCCCGACGCGTACTCCCTCGGTGCCCAGATCGATGGTGAGAAGAATGCCCATGCCTAATTCTGATTGGGGAGGAACAGCACCTTCGACGAGAAGATCGTCCGGTCGCCGAGCTTGCTGATCGTGTCAGGCAGCGCCTCGAGTGGCAACTCATGAGTGATCATGAACTCCCATTTCAGCTCGCCGTTGGCCAGTTTAGCTGCGGCCGTTCGCCACTCGTCTCCGGGGAAGGGCGCCGAGAAGGAATTCCAAGAGCCGTGCAGAGTGGCCTCCTGGCGCATGAACCGGTTGAACGTCTCCTTTCCGAAGGGGACGGGGGCGTGTGGAATCCCGATGAACACGGCATGGCCGAGCGGGCCGGTCAGATCGGCCGCCATGTCGGCGGTGGCAGGCACTCCTGCCGACTCCAAGACGATGTCGAATCCGCGTCCGCCCAGTGCACGGGCCTCGTCGGCGCTCTGGACCGCTTCTGTCGCACCGGCATCGAGCGCCATCGCCGACTTCTCGTCGCTCAGGTCGACCGTGACAATCTGTGCAGCGCCGTGCAGCTTGGCCCACTGCACGCCGAACAGGCCGATGGGACCCGCACCGATCACCAGCACCCGGTGCCCGGCCCGCAACCCCGTCTTCCACAGCCCGTGCAGCGCGATCGCCGCCGGATCGAGCATTGCCGCCGCGCGCGGGTCGATCCCCTTCGGCAGCGTGAGCAGGTTGCCCACCGGCGACACCACGTACTGCGCGTACGCACCGTTGGACCGGCTGCCGAAGTAGTCGTAGTTCTCACACAATCCGAATTCGCCTCTGCGGCAGTAATCGCAGCGCTGGCACGGAATCAGGGGTGGGACCGAGACGAGCTCGCCGAGCTCGAAGCCCGTGACGCCCTCACCGGTCTCCTCGACCCAGCCGGAGAACTCGTGACCGCAGATGATCGGCATCACGTATCCACCGTTGCGGAGCATCCGGGGGATGTCTGATCCGCATACTCCGCACGCCGCCACCTTGAGGAGCACCTCGCCAGGACCGGGGCTTGGCACCGCCGCCTGTTCGACCCGGATGTCACCGGGGGCGTACATCACCGCGGCGGTCATCGAACTCGGCCGGGATCCCTGCGATTCCGGGGCGACGGCCTCGGCAGGGGTGTGAATCGTCATGACTGTTTCTCTCCTAGAGGGGTGGCCGGGTGCAGCAGGTTCGTCAGGCCCCTGCGGCGAATGTCGACGAGCCCACCAGCGACGCTGCCGTGGGTTTGGTGACCAGGCCGGTGCCCGCGTCCACGAACGTCTGAACGGACTCGCCGTGCGCGGCCTTGACGGCGGTCTGGATGGCGAGCTTGCCCTCGGTGTTCGGGTCGTTGAGCGCCGTGGCGACGTATTGGTCACCGTTGGCGATCGCCTTGACGGCTTCCATCAACCCGTCGACGCCGAACACCTTGACGTCGGTGCGTCGATTCTCGG
This sequence comes from Mycobacterium sp., assembly GCF_050701675.1. Taxonomy (GTDB): domain Bacteria; phylum Actinomycetota; class Actinomycetes; order Mycobacteriales; family Mycobacteriaceae; genus Mycobacterium. The sequence goes on from NZ_JBOGDD010000131.1 coordinate 5,795, forward strand.
TGAGCACCTGCAGTGCCCCGAGCGCCATGTCGTCGTTCTGGGCGTACACGGCCTTGAGATCGGGATTTGCCTGCAGCAGGTCCTGCATCGCCGTCACGGCCTGCGAACGCACGTAGTCGCAGTACGGGCCGTCGACGACGGTGATATTCGGCTGGGCGGCAACCGCTTCGGCGAAGCCGTCGTGTCGATCGCGGGCAACCGCCCCGCCCGCGTCACCCTGGATCTCCACGATCTTGCCGCCGGCGGGCCCGATGCTGGCGACCGCCTGCTGACCCACCAAGTGGCCCATCGCCTTGTTGTCACGGCCGACGAAGGAGGCAGCGCCCGATTCGACCGGCCGGTCGACGGTGACGACCTTGATGCCCGCGGCCTTCGCCGCGGCCAGCGATGGCGCTACGCCCTTCGGATCGACCGGGTTGAGGACGAGGACCTGGATCCCGCGGGTGATCAGGTCCTGTACGTCGTTGTTCTGTTTGGTGATGTCCCCGTTGGCGTCGGCGAAGTAGAACTCCTGGCCCTGGGCCTGTGCCTCGGCCTTGGCGGCGTCACTGAGCGACACGTAGAACGGGCTCTGCTGGGTGGCCTGGCTGAAGCCGATCTTGACCTTGCCGCTGACGTTCGTCGTTTCCGTTGACGAACCGCCGTCTCCCGGGACGGCACATCCAGCGAAGACCAGTGCCGCCGCACCGCCGATCACCACCGCCGAAATCGCCTTTGAGAACTTCACTGTCGCTCCTTCCACCGGTCCTTCGTTGGACCGCCGTGACGCCCATCACGCTAGGGCGGGCCGAGAGAGCCGGTCAACGGATGCGCATGAATATGCTCATATGCGCAGCAGTTGATCAGAACAGGGCGGCGGATTATTGTGATGACGATCGTCATCTAAAGGAGCCACATGTCCTCAGTACTGATCACCGGCGCGTCCAAGGGAATCGGCCGTGCGATCGCCGTCGAGCTGGCCCGCCGCGGCCACCGCGTGGTCGCCACCGCGCGAAACCCGGACACGCTCAGCGACCTCGACGTGGATCAGCGACTCGCGCTGGACGTCACCGACGCCGACAGCGTCTCGGCTGCGGTCGAGCAGGCGGGCGACATCGACGTGCTGGTCTCCAATGCCGGCGTGATCTTCTACGCCGCCGTCGAAGCCACCCCGCTTGACGAGTTCGCGCTCCTGTTCGAGCGCAACACCCTCGGCGCGCTTCGCGTCGCGCAGGCGGTGCTGCCGGGGATGCGTGCTCGCGGCCGCGGCCGCCTGCTGTTCATGTCGAGCGTCGTCGGGCGCATCGTCCTGCCGCCAGGCGCGGCGTACGCCGCGACGAAGTGGGCCCTGGAAGCGATGGTCGAGGCGCTCGCCATCGAGGTAGAGCCGTTCGGCATCGACACCGCCCTACTCGAGCCCGGCGCGGTCAGCTCGGGGGCGCTCGACGACGTCACCACCTACACGCTGCCCGACGATCCGTACGCCGCGCTGTTGGAGCACCACGGCGGTCGGGACCAGGTGCTCACGCCGGAGGACGTCGCAGCAGCCGTTGCCGACGCCACCGCCGTGAAGAAGCTTCCGCTGCGCGTGCCGATCGGCCCTGGGGCCGAGAAGATCCTCGCGGCCCGCCGAGCGGCGCCCGACGACGTTCCCTTCGCGCCTTAACCGGTGAGGTGCTGGTCGGCGGTGTCGAGTGCGGTGTCGAGGATGTTGAGTCCTTCGGTGATCTCGGCGTCGGTGACGTTGCATGGTGGGACGGCGTG